>CAMFSU010000022.1 GCA_945983355.1 uncultured Clostridia bacterium
AAATATGTTATAATAATTAGGAATAACTTTATATTAAATGAAAGGTGGGGCCGCTTTGCCGAAAAATGAACTTTCGAAAGAATTAACACAAAGAATGAAAATTGAAAACGAAACCGCAAGCTATAAAAAATTTGGCTTTAGTGATGATGCGGCATATCGCCGTGACACAACAGTGGACAAGTCTAATATATGGCGCACACCCTTTATTCGCGACAGCGATAAAATTTTGCATTGCCCGTTTTACAGCCGTTATGCCGATAAAACACAGGTTTATTCGCTTTGGAAAAATGATGATATTACCCGCCGTTTTCTTCATGTGCAGTTGGTTTCTCGCATTGCGCGTACCATTGGCGGTGCATTGCATTTAAATCAAGAGCTTATCGAATCTATCGCCTTGGGTCACGATATCGGACACCCTGCATTTGCACATTCGGGCGAAAAATATCTTGACGAGTTATATAGAAAGCATACAGGCAGACATTTTTTGCACAATATCCATTCGGTCAGGGTGCTTGATAAAATTTACCCCTGTAATTTAACCCTTCAAACCCTTGACGGTATAGCCGCCCACAACGGCGAAATCGAGCTTTGCGAATATTATCCTGCAAAGTTATCCGGCTTTGAGGAATTTGACAAAATAATGGAAAAATGCTGTGAAGACAAGGCGTTTGCAAATAAAATTGCCCCCTCTACATTAGAGGGTGCGGTGGTTAAAATTTCTGATATAATTGCATATCTCGGCAAAGACCGACAGGATGCAATAATATCAAAAACCGCCACCGAAAACGATTTTTATAATGAGGATATCGGCTCGATAAATGCCGAAATTATAAACAACCTAATGGTTAATATAATTGAAAACAGTTATGGCAAGCCATATATCAAAATGGATGAAAAGCATTTTGAAGCACTTCGCCAGTCGAAAAAAGATAATTATATTAAAATTTACAATCACGCCGCGGCTGATGCCCGACTTGATGTTACTGTAAAGCCAATGATGGCCGATATTTACGGTCAGCTTTTGGAGGATTTAAAGCTGCAAAAAACAAATTCGCCAATTTTTACAAAGCATATAAATTATGTTAAAAATTTGCGCAACAGCCCTAAAACTCCTTACGAAAAGACCGAGCCAAACCAAATTATTGTTGACTTTATTGCAAGTATGACTGACGATTATTTTATCGAGCTTCATAAATATATGTTCCCAAATGCTGATTACCCTGTGGTTTACAGAGGATATTTTGACGATTAGGAAATTTTAATTATGTTTGAAAAAATATTAAATGAAATTAAAAGCTTTGACACAATAATAATTCACCGCCACAATAACCCCGACGGTGATGCCTTGGGCAGTCAAATTGGGCTTAAAAACATCATTGCCGAAAACTTTCCTGAAAAAACGGTTTATGTTGTGGGGGATAGCTCTAAGCGGTACGGCTTTATGGAGCAAAGCGGTATGGATGAAATTGCCGACAGCGTTTATGAAAATGCGTTGGCCATTGTGCTTGATACTTCGGCGGCGGCACTTATAAGTGATGACCGTTATAAAACCGCCAAAAGAACCGCAAGAATTGACCACCACATTTTTTGCGAAGAAATTTGCGATATTGAAGTCACGGATACTTCTTATGAAAGCTGCTGCGGGCTTATTACCGAATTTGCCATTGAAAGTGGTTTAAAGCTTTCACCCCTTGCGGCAAAGTCGCTTTATACGGGTATGGTGACTGATTCGGGCCGTTTTCGTTATGACTGCACAAACGCCAACACCTTCCGCTTGGCATCACACCTTATGGAAACTGAATTTGATACTAACGAAATTTATGCCCAGCTTTATGCCGATGATTTTTCGTTTATTCGACTTCGCGCACAGTTTGTGCTTAAAATTAAATTTACCGAAAATAACGTTGCGTATATTTACACCACAAGGGATGAGCTTGAAAATTACGAAGCCGACACCTTTACCATTTCACGCGCTATGGTGGGCACAATGGGGGACATTAAGGGTGTAAATGTTTGGGTAAACTTTACCGAAACTGATAACGGTGTTTTGGCCGAGCTTCGCTCGAATAAATATAATATAAACACCATTGCCGTTAAATACGGCGGTGGCGGTCACTTAAAGGCAAGCGGTGCCACCCTTAAAAACCGCGAGGAAGCAATGCAAATGCTTGAAGATTTAAACAAATTGGGAGAAAATTAATGTTAGCTCAAAAAAAGGCAATTTTACAAAAAATCAAAGATTATGATAAAATCTTTTTATTTCGCCATTTCCGTCCCGACGGTGATGCTGTTGGCTCGACCAAGGGTATGGCTGAAATTATAAAATTAAATTTCCCCGAAAAAAAGGTTTATTTGCAAAATGCCGACTTTTCTGATTATGTTGCATTTTTAGGGGAAGAGGATGCCCTTTTACCTGATGAAGAATATAGCGATGCTTTGGCTATTGTAATTGATACGGGTACTGCAAAGCGTGTTTCAAACCAAAAATTTACCCTTTGCAAAGAAATTATTAAAATCGACCATCATATCCCAACCGATTCTTACGGTGATTTAGAATGGGTTGAGGAAAACCGTTCCTCCGCCTCGGAGATGATTGCTGATTTTTACGATACCTTTAAGGACGAGCTTAAAATAAATAAAACGGCCGCCACCTGTATTTATGCGGGTATGGTGACCGATTCGGGCCGTTTTCGCTACCGTGAGGTTGACGGTGAAACAATGCGTTTGGCGGGCTTAATGCTTGACCAAGGCGTTGATACTGATGTGCTTTATGCCAACCTTTATTTAAAAGACTTTTCACTCATTAAATTCGAATCTTATGTTCAAAACAAAATAAAGGTTACAAAAAACGGCGTTGCATATATCTTTGTTTCAAAGCAAATGAAGAAAAAATTCAACCTTTCAAATGAGGATGCTTCGGCGGCGGTTGGCTATTTGGATGCTATTCGTGGCTCGCTTATTTGGATTGCCTTTATTGAAAATGATGATGCTATAAGGGTTCGTTTCCGTTCCCGCTTTGTAACTGTTAGCGAGCTTGCTGAAAAATACCGCGGTGGCGGTCACGCTTGTGCGGCAGGCGGTACAGTTTATTCTAAACGCGAAATGAAAAAAGCATTAGCAGATGCGGATGAGCTTTTAAGGAATTATAAAGAAAATAACAAAGGATGGCTTTAATGAAAATTTTAATAACCAATGACGACGGTATAAACGCACCCGGCATTAAGCTTTTGGCAAATTGGGCAAAAAAGCTTGGCGAGGTTACGGTTGTTGCCCCTAAGGTTGAGCAAAGCGCTATGAGTCACGCCATTGATTTTATAAACCCGCAGGAAATTAAAAGGGTTGATTTTTTAGATGGTGTTACAGCATATTCAATGTCCTCAACCCCTGCCGACTGTGTAAGATTTGGCGTTTTGGGTCTTCAAGACAAGTTTGACCTTGTGCTTTCGGGCATAAATTACGGTGTAAATGTTGGGCAGGATATTGTATATTCGGGCACTGTTGCCGCCGTTTTTGAAGCGGCACGCTTAGGTATAAGGGGCGTGGCATTTTCAACCTTCCCACACAGCCAAAAGGAAGCCGCCGAATATTTTGATATGGCGTATGATTATATTGTAAGCCAAAACCTTTTTGATGAAACTTTAATTTATAATGTAAACATTCCCGATGAGGTAGAGGATATCAGAATAACCTGTCAGGGCTCGCACTATTTTTCGGATGGCTTTGTACACGACGGAGGGGATATGTATCACCAAGAAGGTGAACCCGTTCCTGATATTTGCCCCGATGATTTAAACCGCGACACTGTTGCAATTTTAAATAAAACCATTTCAGTAACACCGCTGATTTATACCCGCACAGATATGAGAGTGTTTGAAAAATTTAAAAGAAAATAAAAAATGCCCGAACTAAAAGTTCGGGCATTAAAATTTATGTTTACATATTTGTTTCGATAAATTCAACCAATTCACCGACTGTGCGAATGTTTTCAATTTCACTGTCGGGAATTTCAATTTCAAATTCATCTTCAATAGACATTAAAATTTCAACAACATCCAAGCTGTCAGCACCCAAGTCGGTAGCAATGTTGGTGTCAGCGGAAATTTCGTCTTCGCTTACATCAAGAGTATCTGCTAAAATTTTCTTAATTTTATCAATAGTCATAAAAATAAACCTCCTGCAAATTTTGTCGTAAAACGACAGGTACTATTACAAATATATTTCCTAAATGGCAATTTGTCAATAGTTTTTTCTTTTTATTTATATGTATAAAAATGGGTGCAAAAATATGCGTTTTATTTTATAATAACTTATATTATAATGAAAATACTATGTAATTACATACGAAAGGTGGGAATAGATGCCGAAAAAGGCATCTGTTTTATGGCAAAGGAAAAATTAGTAAAGGCAATTACCTCAATGGATGAGGATTTTGCAAAATGGTATACCGATGTTTGCATCAAGGCCGAGCTTATTGATTACGCATCTGTAAAGGGCTGTATGATTATCCGCCCCTACGGCTATGCAATTTGGGAGCTTATTCAAAGCCAAATGGATAAAATGTTTAAGGATACAGGTCACGAAAATGTGTATATGCCACTTTTCATACCTGAAAGTCTTTTGCAAAAGGAAAAGGACCACGTTGAAGGCTTTGCGCCTGAGGTTGCTTGGGTTACCCACGGCGGCAGTGAGGAGCTTGAAGAACGCCTTTGTGTTCGCCCAACCTCTGAAACCCTTTTCTGCGACCATTTTAAAAATATTGTTCACTCTTACCGTGATTTGCCAAAGCTTTATAACCAATGGTGCAGTGTTGTAAGATGGGAAAAAACCACTCGTCCATTCCTTCGTTCACGCGAATTCTTGTGGCAGGAGGGTCACACCCTGCACTCCACCGCTGAAGAGGCAAAGCTTGAAACCGAAAGAATGCACAAAATTTATGCCGACTTTGCGGAAAATGTTTTGGCAATGCCGGTTGTAATGGGTAAAAAGACCGATAAGGAACGCTTTGCAGGTGCAGAAGCAACCTACACTATTGAAGCGTTAATGCACGACGGTAAGGCATTACAAAGCGGCACCTCACACTATTTTGGTGATGGTTTTTCAAAAGCATTTGATGTTACCTTTATGGATAAGGAAAACAAGCTTGTTCATCCGTTCCAAACCTCTTGGGGTACAACCACACGTTTAATCGGTGCGGTTATTATGACCCACGGTGATGATAGCGGTCTTGTTTTACCTCCCGCTATTGCGCCGATTCAAACAGTTATTGTGCCTATCGCTTCTCATAAAGAGGGTGTGCTCCCAAAAGCTAACGAAGTTTACACAAAACTTAAATCGGTTTGCCGTGTTAAGCTTGACGACAGCGAGCAGTCACCAGGTTGGAAGTTTGCCGAATACGAAATGAAGGGTGTGCCGCTTCGTTTAGAGCTTGGCCCTCGCGATATTGAAAATAACTGCTGTGTGCTTGTTCGCCGTGACAACGGTGAAAAGGTTACAGTTTCACTTGATGAGTTAGAAACTAAAGTGCCCGAGCTTTTAAAGGCAGTACAGGACGGTCTTTATAATAAAGCACTTGCTCGCAGGGCAGAAATGACCTATGACGCACACGATATGGACGAGATGATTGATATCGCCAACAACAAGGCGGGCTTCATTCGTGCAATGTGGTGCGGTGACAGGGAATGTGAAGATAAGCTTAAGGAAATGACAGGTGTCACCTCACGCTGTATTCCTTTTGATGAAGAAAATTTAAGCGACAAATGTGTTTGCTGCGGCAAACCCGCAAAGCATATGCTCTATTGGGGCAAAGCGTATTAAAAACAATAAATCCACCCAAACGGGTGGATTTTTGTTTTTAGGTAAGAAGTAATAGTGAATAGTGAAGAGGTGAGGTGTCGCTTTGCGACAATTATTAATTATTTTTTAAAATAAGGCTTGACTTATGGGAAAATTTGTATTATAATTAGTCATTACTAATGATGATGGGGGAGTGTGCACCGATTTATAAAAATTGCAAAATTTTTAGGTAATTGGTGCTTTATATTTTTTCTACCACATTTGCTATTTTAAAGGCCTTTGCGGCACTAAATATGCCGTAAAATAAATGGAGGAGTGATTGTAAACCTATGAATTCAACTTCAATGGTTAAACCCACCAAGTTGGGCAAAAATGAAAGAATGACTTTTTCGAAAATAAATGAAGTCATTGATATGCCTAACCTTATTGAAATCCAAAAGGATTCATACAAGTGGTTTGTTGAAGAGGGCTTAAAGGAAGTTTTCCGCGATATGTCTGCTATTACAGACTATGCCGGCAATTTAGAGCTTACCTTTATTGACTATCGCCTTGACGAAAAACCCAAGTATGATGTAACTGAATGTAAGGTGAGGGATGCAACATACGCAGCACCTTTGCGCGTAACCGCACGTCTTACAAATAAAGAAACCGGCGAAATTAAAGAAAGTGAAGTTTCAATGGGCGATTTCCCGATTATGACCGAATCGGGCACATTCGTTATCAACGGTGCTGAACGTGCTATTGTTTCACAGCTTGTTCGTTCTCCCGGTGCATATTATGCCGAGAAAATCGAAGAAAAAACCGGTAAGAGACTTTATTCCTCCACCATTATTCCAAACCGCGGTGCTTGGCTCGAATATGAAACCGCTGTTAACGATGTTTTATATGTTCGTATTGATAAAAACCGCAAGCTTCCGATTACCACCTTTATCCGTTCGTTAGGTGTTGGTACCAACGAACAAATTCGCGAGCTTTTCGGTGACGATGCACGCTTAGAAGCAACCTTGGCTGCTGATGACAGCAAAAATGTTGATGAAGCTTTGGTTGAGGTTTATAAAAAGCTTCGCCCAAGCGAGCCCGTAACAATTGAGGGTGCACAGAACTATATCAACCAATTATTCTTTGACCCCCACCGTTATGATATTTCTCGCGTTGGTCGTTATAAGTATAATAAAAAGCTTGCAATTGGCGCTCGTATTAAGGGTGCTGTATTGGCAAGTCCTGTTGTTGACCCCTTAACAGGTGAAATTTTGGCAGATGCCGACACAACCGTTTCGAGAGAGCTTGCTGAGCTTATTGAAAGAAAGGGTGTTAACACTGCTTACATCAATGTAATCGACAGTGAAGGCAACAAGAGCGTGGTTAAGGTGCTTTCTAACGGCATGGTAAACCTTGCTGACTTTACTGATTTTACCGCTGAAGAGCTTTTAGAGCTTGATGACCTTGGCATTAACGAACAGGTTTCATTTGAAGTTCTTAAAAAGCTTATTGAAGATAATGCGGACAAGGATGCCTTAAAGCAAGCAATTATTGACAATGCTGATGACCTTATTCCTAAGTCAATCTGTCTTGATGATATTTTTGCATCAGTTAGCTATTTCCTCGGTCTTCCTCATAATGTGGGTAATGTTGACGATATCGACCACCTTGGCAACCGCCGTATCCGTTCGGTTGGTGAATTGTTGCAAAACCAATTCCGTATCGGTATTTCTCGTATGGAACGCGTTGTTCGTGACAAGATGACAATGCAGTCAAGCGAGCCCGATGCTGTTACACCACAGTCCTTAATCAATATCCGTCCCGTTGTTGCGGCTATTAAAGAATTCTTTGGCTCGTCACCCCTTTCACAGTTTATGGACCAAACAAACCCGCTTTCTGAGCTTACTCACAAGCGCCGTTTATCAGCTCTTGGCCCGGGCGGTCTTTCTCGTGACCGTGCATCCTTCGAAGTGCGTGACGTACACTATACACACTACGGCCGTATGTGCCCGATTGAAACTCCTGAAGGTCCCAACATTGGTCTTATCTCTTACCTTGCAACCTTTGCAAAGATAAATAAATACGGCTTTATTGAAACTCCTTTCCGAAAGGTAGAAAACGGCAAGGTTTTGGATGAAGTTCGTTATATGACCGCTGATGAAGAGGACGAATATGTTGTAGCACAGGCAAACGAACCCTTGGATGAAAACGGTCAGTTTGTGAACAAAAAGGTTAAGGCCCGTTATCACGACAGCTTCCAAGAAGTTGAAGCCTCTAAGGCCGACTATATGGACGTTTCACCTAAGATGGTTGTTTCTGTTGCAACCGCTATGATTCCTTTCCTTGAAAACGACGATACCAACCGTGCGCTCATGGGCTCGAACATGCAGAAGCAGGCAGTTCCGCTCTTAAAGCCCGAAAACCCCTTTGTTGCAACAGGTATGGAATATAAGGCCGCTGTTGACTCGGGCGTTGTTGTTTTGGCTAAACGAGATGGTGTTGTTACTTTCGTTGATGCTGACACAATTAAGATTCGTGCAAAGAACGGTGAAATTGATGAATACAACCTCATTAAGTTCTTGCGTTCAAACCACGGCACCTGTATCAACCAAAAGCCCGTTGTAAAGGTTGGCGAAGAAATTACCGAAAAGCAGGTTATTGCTGACGGTCCCGCAACCTCTAACGGTGAAATCTCTCTCGGTCGCAATGCCCTTATCGGCTTTATGACTTGGGAAGGTTATAACTATGAAGACGCTGTTTTAATTAACGAGCGTTTGGTTCGTGATGATATCTACACCTCAATTCATATTGAAGAATATGAAATTGAATGCCGTGATACCAAGCTTGGACCTGAAGAAATCACCCGCGATATTCCAAACGTTGGTGAAGATGCTCTTAAAGACCTTGATGAACGCGGTATTATCCGCATCGGTGCTGAGGTTACCTCAGGCGATATCCTTGTTGGTAAGGTTACACCTAAGGGCGAAACCGAGCTTACCGCTGAAGAACGCCTTTTGCGTGCAATCTTCGGTGAAAAGGCACGCGAGGTTCGTGATACCTCTTTGCGTGTTCCACACGGTGAATACGGCACAATCGTTGATGTTAAGGTGTTTGACCGCAGCAATTCATCTGAGCTTAGCCCCGGTGTTAACCAAGTAATCCGTTGCTATATTGCTCAAAAGCGCAAGATTTCTGTCGGCGATAAGATGGCAGGTCGTCACGGTAATAAGGGTGTTGTTTCCCGTATTTTACCAAGCGAGGATATGCCTTTCTTACCAGACGGTACACCGCTTGATATCGTTTTAAACCCGTTGGGCGTACCTTCTCGTATGAACATCGGTCAGGTGCTTGAAGTTCACCTTGGCTATGCTGCTAAGGCACTTGGCTGGCACATTTGCACCCCTGTATTTGACGGCGCACACGAAGAAGATATTCGTAACTGCTTCGCTTTGGCAGAGGATGCAACCAAGAACGGCGATTATCAGTATAAAGACACCGCTGCTCTTGACTTCTCACGCATACCTTTAACACAGGATGCTAAAACTCAATTATTCGACGGTCGCACAGGTGAGCCGTTTGACAACCCTGTAACCGTTGGTTATATGTATTATCTCAAGCTCCATCACCTTGTTGATGATAAGATTCACGCTCGTTCAACAGGTCCATACTCACTCGTTACACAGCAACCGCTCGGTGGTAAGGCACAGTTCGGTGGTCAGCGTTTCGGTGAAATGGAAGTTTGGGCACTTGAAGCTTATGGTGCGGCTTACACCTTGCAGGAAATCTTAACAGTTAAGTCTGACGATGTTGTTGGCCGTGTTAAGACCTATGAATCAATCGTTAAGGGTCAAAATATTCCAAAAGCCGGCGTTCCTGAATCATTCCGTGTTTTAATTAAGGAATTACAGTCACTTGGCTTGGATATTAAGGTGCTTGACAAAGATAATGAAGAAATCGATATGAAACAAACCTTTGAAGAGGATGACGATATCGGTCTCGGCACACCGGCAATTCCTGAAAACTTCGAATATGAAGAACAGTATGTTGCTGAAGGTTTAGGTGACGCAGGTTTTGGTCTTGAGGATGAAAACGGCGAAGCTATTGCAGATTCCAATGAATCTGACGAAATTTAAGGAGGGGCAAAATAATGGCAAATATTGAATTTGAATCCATAAAAATAGGTCTTGCTTCCCCCGAACAAATCAGAAGCTGGTCTTATGGCGAGGTTACCAAGCCCGAGACCATTAACTACCGCACATTAAAGCCCGAACAGGGCGGTCTTTTCTGTGAAAGAATTTTTGGACCACAAAAGGACTGGGAATGTCATTGCGGTAAGTACAAGCGTATTCGTTACAAGGGCAAGGTTTGCGAACGCTGCGGCGTTGAAGTAACCAAAGCAAAGGTACGCCGTGAGCGTATGGGCTCTATCGAGCTTGCTGCTCCTGTTTCACACATTTGGTATTTTAAAACAATTCCTTCCCGTATGGGCGCTGTTTTGGATATCGGCCAAAAGGATTTAGAGCAGGTACTTTACTTCTCAAAGTACATTGTTATCGACCCGGGTTCGACTCCACTTGAAAAGAAACAGCTTTTAAATGAAAAGCAATATCAGGATATGCGCGAAAAGTATGAAGATGACTTCCGCGCAGGTATGGGTGCTGAGGCAATTAAAGAGCTTCTTTGTGAAATCGACCTTGAAAAAACCTGTGCTGAGCTTCGTGCTGAGCTTGAAGGTACTACAGGTCAAAAACGCATCCGCATCTTAAAGCGTTTAGAGGTTTTGGAGGCATTTAAGCAGTCTGGCAACCGTCCTGAATGGATGATTATGGATGTTATTCCTGTAATTCCGCCCGATTTGCGCCCAATGGTACAGCTTGATGGCGGTCGCTTTGCTACAAGTGACCTTAATGACCTTTACAGACGTGTTATTAACCGTAACAACCGCCTTAAACGCCTTTTGGAATTACACGCTCCTGACATTATTGTAAGAAACGAAAAGAGAATGCTTCAAGAAGCTGTTGACGCACTTATTGACAACGGCCGCCGCGGCAAGCCCGTAACCGGTCCTAACAATCGCGCACTTAAATCTCTTTCCGATATGCTTAAGGGTAAGCAGGGTCGTTTCCGTCAAAACCTTCTCGGTAAGCGTGTTGACTATTCAGGTCGTTCGGTTATAGTTGT
>CAMFSU010000023.1 GCA_945983355.1 uncultured Clostridia bacterium
TATATATATTACAAGCTCCCAAAATCATATACTTTTGTATACGAAATTTGGGGGTTATTTTTTGTTTAATATTATTTTAGAAATTTTGTCAGGAATGTATTATTTCGCACTTCACGTTGTTACCAAGGGTGCTTTTCCCGCACCGCTTTCAGCTGAAAAGGAAAATGAACTGCTGCTTAAAAGCCAAAACGGTGATATCGATGCACGCAACACACTTATTGAACACAACCTGCGTCTTGTTGCACACATTGTTAAAAAATACTATGCCACAGGAGCTGACCAGGATGATTTAATATCAATCGGCACAGTAGGGCTTATAAAAGCGGTCAACACCTTTCGTGCTGACCGCAACATTCGCCTTGCAACCTATGCCGCAAGATGCATTGAAAATGAAATTTTAATGTTTTTCAGAAATCTTAAAAAGAATTCGCAAGAGGTTTTTATAAGCGACCCAATCGACACCGACGGTCAAGGCAATTCTTTAACCCTTATTGATGTTATTGCTGATAAAAGCGACATTGTTGAGGAAATTGACACAAAGCTTAAAATTCAAAAGCTGCGGCTGATTATAAACGGCGTTTTAGACGAGCGCGAGCTTGAAATTATTAAGCTTCGTTACGGTATTGGCGGTTGTCCCGAGCTTACCCAACACGAAATAGCACGGCGGCTTGGAATTTCACGCAGCTATGTTTCACGCATAGAAAAATCCGCCTTAGAAAAGCTAAGGCGGAAGTTTTAATTATTTTCTGTAATATGTATAAAAAATCATAATATGGTCATACTTTCCTGTAACAGTGTTATGACCCTTCACTGTTACCCCGTCACCCGAGAGGTGCAAAAAATATTCACTGTCCTTTGCCATACAGCGAAAAACATCGGTTTCACCGCACATCACACGAATTTCACCATCGATGCAAACTATTCTTCCCCGCTTTCCCATAATAACGCTTGTGGGGTTGCCGTTTTCGTCAGTTCCCATTCGGGTTACATATTTAATTTCGCGC
The DNA here is from genome assembly GCA_945983355.1 of uncultured Clostridia bacterium. Taxonomy (GTDB): domain Bacteria; phylum Bacillota; class Clostridia; order Oscillospirales; family Acutalibacteraceae; genus UBA737. Next base: position 1,005 of record CAMFSU010000023.1, read on the forward strand.
CCGTCCATACTTTTTAAAACAGGGTCATCCTTTTTCTTTTTTAAAAACCAAAGCATTTTTATTCCTCAATTACCTTTTCATAAAGCTCAACCGCACAAATATCATCATAAGGCGGAATTTTAAGTGAAATAAGTTCGTTTTTAGAGGTGGGAATATTTTTACCAACATAATCACCCCTGATTGGAAGCTCACGGTGACCGCGGTCAATAAGCACCGCAAACTGAATAGATGCGGCACGGCCAAAACGCATTACCGCCTCCATAGCCGCCCTTGCAGTGCGTCCCGTATATAAAACATCATCCACCAAAACCACATTTTTATCCTTTACCGAAAAAGGTATGTCACAGGGCTGTATAACAGGGTCAAGCGAATTAACCGTTAAATCATCACGATAAAAGGTGATATCTAAAACAGATGTGGGCACCTGTACCCCTTCAATTTTATAAATATTTTGGGCAATAATCTCCGAAAGTGGTACACCGCGGCGCTTTATACCGATTATGCAAATATTTTCGCAACCGTTGTTTTTTTCAACAATTTCGTGTGAAATTCGCATTAGTGCACGGCTTACTGCGGGTGCATCCAAAAGTGTTGCTTTAAACTTCTTCATCTTAACCCCCAAAAAACAAAACACATAAAAGCATTAACCGTTACATAAAATATAACCGTACATGCCTTATTGTAACAAATATACCATATTAAAGGTTTTTTGTAAAGTTTATTTACCACAACATTTAGTTATTAAAGTGAAAAACCTCCCATTTAAACCACTATTATTTGTTATTTTGTAGGCTGTTATGCGAAAGTTATAAAGCACAAGGTTGATTTTTTGTATATTTGCACAAAAGAAATGACATAAAATGTCAGTTTTATGTATTTTTTAGAAAAGTTACAAGTTTGTAACCTTTTATTTGTAACTTTTTTTGAGCAAACTGCCCAAAAATCACATACCTCGATTTTTTGACTTTTTTGTAAAAAACGCATATAATAGGCACAGCTTTGAAAAAATGGGCTGTAAAATTTAAGGTTTTGCATCCCAAATTAAAGGAGTTATTGGATGATAGAAAAAATAAAGAGCCGCTTGGTTGGTATTCTTACTAACAGGCGTGTGCGATTAAGTGCAATAAGCTTGCTCAGTTGCATTACCATCGCAGCTGCTGCTTTACTGCACACATCAGCCCATACAATTAAAGTTTTTGATGGTGAAACAACCTATACCGTAACCTCGCTTAATAAAAATGTAGCTTCGGTTATGTCAGGTATGAAGTTTAAATTCGACAAATACGCTGTTTTAGACACACAGGTTAACCAAAACACCACTTTGGTTGAAATTACCTATGGCTTCCCTGTTTATATTACACAGGGCGATGTAACGACCGAGGTTGAATGTCTTGGCGGTACCGTTGCCGAGGTTTTAAGGGACAACGGCTATACTGTTGATGAACACGACTTTGTTGAACCCGCACTTAACACACAAATTAAAGAAACCATTTATATTGATTATACCGATATTTCTTATGAAAACGGTACAAAGGAAGAAGCTATTCCCTTTAAAACAAAAACCGAATATTCTTCCACCCTTAACAAAGGCACCACAAAGGTTACACAAAAGGGTACAAACGGCTTAAAGCGTGTAAATTATACACAAAAGCTTGTAAACGGTGTTGCCGCTTCTACCGATATTCTTTCGGTTGAGGTTTTAAGCAACCCTGTTGATGCAATTAAGCTTATAGGTACAAAGGTTACCTATGCCAACCCGAAAAACTGGGTGTCTACCCTTTCCCCTAAAAAAGAAATTGAGCTTGATGCAAACGGTGTTCCCGTTAAGTACAAGTCAAAAATGACTGTACGCGCTACTGCTTACACCTATACCGGCAACAAATGTGCAACAGGTGTTGCGCCACAGCCCGGTTACATTGCAGTAAACCCAAAGGTTATCCCTTACGGCACAAAAATGTTTATTAAAACTGTTGACGGCAAGTATATTTACGGTTATGCTGTTGCGGCTGATACCGGTGGATTTACCAAAAAGCACCCCACAGGTGTTGACCTTTTCTTTACAAGCAAATCCGCCTGCACAAAATTTGGTGTGCGCCAAGCAGAAATTTATATTTTAGAGTAATTTAAAACCTTTATGTTGACGCATAAAGGTTTTATTTTTAAAAATGGTGATTGATATGTATTATAGACGGCTTAAAGATTTGCGTGAGGATAAAGATTTAGTTCAAAAAGAGGTTGCGGCGTATTTAGGCATCGACCAACGGGTATACAGTAAATATGAAATTGGAAAGCGCGAAATCCCTACACGATTTGTGGTTATGTTAGCAAAGCTTTATGGTACTTCAACCGATTATATTCTAAATCTTACAAACAACCCAAATCCCTATAAGTGAAAAAATGCGAACTCATTTGAGTTCGCATTTTTGTTTTTATTTAATATCCTTAATATCATAAGGTGTTGTTTGGTAAACAAAATAGTTAAGCCAGTTTGAATATAAAAGGTTTGCGTGTGAACGCCAAGTAACAATTGGCTCATTTTCGGGGTTATCATCGGGGAAATAGTTTTTAGGAATTTCAATGGGTTTGCCTTCACCCAAATCCCTAAAATATTCATTTGCAAGGGTGTTGGCATCATATTCGCTGTGGCCTGTAATAAAAATTTGTTTACCCTCGGCTGTAGCCATTGCGTAAACGCCTGCTTCTTCGGAGGAAGCCAAAATTTTAATTTCGGGTATTTTTTTAATATCCTCAATATCGACAGTTGTATGGCGTGAATGTGGCACCATAAACTCGTCATCAAAGCCACGGAACAAAATAGATTTTTTATAGTCGGCCTTATGCTTAAACACACCAAACATTTTCTTATCTAAGGGCTTTTTGTCTATACCAAAATGGTAATAAAGACCCGCCTGTGCGCCCCAACAAATGTGGAAGGTTGAATGAACGTGGGTTTTGCTCCACTCCATAATCTCGCAAAGCTCTTCCCAATACTCAACCTCTTCAAAAGGCATATTTTCAACGGGTGCGCCCGTAATTATTAAACCGTCAAAGGTTTTGTCGCTTACATCTTCAAAGGTTTTATAAAACGCCAAAAGATGCTCGGCTGGGGTGTTTTTAGACTTATGGCTTTTGGTATGGATAAGCTCTAACTCAACCTGCAAAGGTGAATTGCCCAAAAGACGTGAAAGCTGTGTTTCGGTTTCAATCTTTTTAGGCATTAGGTTTAAAAGCAAAATTTTAAGGGGACGAATATCCTGTGTTATGGCACGGGTTTCGGTCATAACAAAGATATTTTCGTCATTAAGGGTTTTTACCGCCGGTAAATCGTTCGGTATTCTTATCGGCATAGCTTACTGTTTCCTTACTTTAAATTTTATCAAGTGCTTGTTTAATATCAGCGATGATATCCTCTGCTTCCTCAATACCGCAAGAAAAACGGATAAGGTCAGGTGTGATGCCTGCGGCAGTTAATTCATCATCGTTCATTTGACGGTGGGTTGCATTTGCAGGATGCAAACAACAGGTTCTTGCATCGGCAACATGGGTTGCAATAGAAGCCAGCTTTAACTGCTTCATAAATGCTTCGGCAGCGGCACGACCGCCCTTAACACCAAAGCTTACAACACCACAACCGCCGTTTGGCATATATTTCATTGCTAAATCGTAATTCTTGTCACCCTCTAAATGAGGACATCTTACCCAAGCAATACGCTCATCATTTTTAAGTGCCTTTGCAACTGCAAGGGCATTTTCAGCGTGCTTTTTAATTCTTAAATGCAAGCTTTCAAGACCAAGCCCCAAAACATAAGCAGTTTGGGCTTGCTGACAGCAACCAAAGTCACGCATTAGCTGTGCGGTGGCTTTGGTTATATATGCGCCTTCAATTCCAAAGCGCTCGGTATAAGTGACACCGTGATAGCTTTCGTCAGGGGTGCAAAGCCCCGGGAATTTATCGGGATATTTGGTCCAATCAAATTTACCGCTATCAACAATACAACCGCCAACAGCGCTGCCGTGACCGTCCATATACTTGGTAGTAGAATGCACAACAATATCAGCGCCCCACTCAAAAGGTCTGCAATGAACAGGGGTAGCAAAGGTGTTATCGATAATAAGCGGAACACCGTTTTTATGTGCAATATTTGCAAAGCGTTCAATATCCAAAACAGTTAAAGCAGGGTTTGCAATAGTTTCACCGAAAACTGCCTTGGTATTGGGTTTAAAAGCGGCTTGTAATTCTTCATCAGAACAATCAGGGTCAACAAAGGTAAAGTCAATACCCATACGCTTTAATGTAACGGCAAACAGGTTGTATGTACCGCCATAAAGCGCAGAGGATGCAACAATATGGTCGCCACAGCCCGCAATATTGAAAATTGAAAAGAAGGATGCTGCTTGACCGGAAGAGGTTAGCATTGCGGCAGTGCCGCCCTCCATCTCGCAAATTTTTGCAGCAACATAGTCACAGGTGGGGTTCTGAAGGCGGGCATAAAAATAGCCGCTTGCTTCAAGGTCAAAAAGCTTGCCCATATCCTCACTTGTGTCATACTTATAGGTAGTGCTTTGATATATCGGAATTTGGCGTGGCTCGCCGTTTTTAGGGGTGTAACCACCTTGAACACACTTGGTGCCTATTAAGAAATCACTCATTTAATTGCCTCCAAATTAAAAAGTTTCTTCGCGTTTATATTTAGTATACTACTTATTTCATTTTTTTCAAGTGGCAGCGACAAAAAATATTCCAATTCACTTTTTGGCGACCACATTGGATAATCGGTGCCAAAAAGCACTTTATCTGCGCCGTATTCTCTTATAATTTTAAGTGCAGTTTCCTTTGAAATCCACGGAAAGCTTGAAGAACAGTCAACATAAAAATTTGGAATTTCAGCATAAATTTCCGCCGCTTCTTCCCAAAAGGACCAACCGCCGAAATGGGCACCTATAACCGTTAGATTTTTATAAATTTCCAAAATTGGTAAAAGTCGGTTTGGGTTTGAAAAATCATATCGGTTATCCCCCGTATGCATTAAAATTTTAAGGCCGTTTTTCTCGCATTCTTCATAAATTTTAAGACAACGGTAATCATCAATTTTAAACGCCTGAATATCGGGGTGAAGCTTTACACCTAAAAGCCCAAGCTCCATAAGATGTTCAATATCACCCTTAATATCACTGCTGTCGGGGTGAAGTGTGCCAAGACCTGTCATTTTTCCGTTAGCTTCCCTTACCGACTGTGCAATAAATTCGTTTATGCTTTTAACCTGCTTTGGTGTTGTTGCAACCGACTGCACAATAAAATGGTCTATACCTGCTTTTTCGCCTTCAATAAGCAAATCGCTGACAGTACCCTTGCAAAAGGATTTGCAGTTGTAAAAATTGTCAGTACCCGCAACCGCCCTTTCGGCAATTTTTTCGGGGTATATATGACAGTGTGAATCGATTACATATATTCCGTTTACCACTATTTCTTCAGTCCTAATTTCTCTACTGCGTTTTCACGCATTTTATATTTCAAAATTTTACCTGCGGCATTCATTGGGAAAGCGTCAACAAAGTCGTAATAACGCGGCACCTTGTGTCTTGCCATATGGTCAGCAATATACTGGCGCATTTCGTCCTCGGTCATGCTTTCGCCTTCTTTTAAAATTATGCAAGCCATAATTTCTTCGCCGTATTTTTCATCCGGCACACCGATAACCTGAACATCGCTTACCTTTGGGCAGGTGTAAATAAATTCCTCAATTTCCTTGGGGTAAATATTTTCACCACCACGAATTATCATATCCTTTAAACGACCTGTTATACGGTAATTACCGTCATCATCCTTACAAGCAAGGTCGCCTGTATGAAGCCAGCCGTCTTTATCAATGGCCTCGGCTGTGGCTTTGGGCATTTTATAATAGCCCTTCATAATATTATATCCACGAGCAACAAATTCGCCATTAACACCGTTTTCGCAGTCCTCACCTGTTTCGGGGTTAATAATTTTACATTCTACATTTGCAAAAGCGCTACCAACGGTTTCGGTGCGAACCTCTAAGCTGTCATAATAACGGCTCATAGTACATCCCGGAGCCGCTTCGGTTTGACCGTAAACCGACACGATTTCACGCATATTCATATCAACGGTTGCGCGTTTCATAAGGTCGGCAGGACAGTTTGCACCCGCCATAATACCAACACGCATATATGAAAAGTCGGTTTTCTGGAAATCGGGATGCTCCATCATTGCGATAAACATTGTAGGAACACCGTTAAAGGTTGTGATATGCTCGTTATTAACACAGGCAAGTGCTGACTTTGGTGAAAAATAAGGAAGCGGTGACATTGTAGCGCCATGTGTCATTGCGGCAGTCATTGAAAGCACCATACCAAAGCAATGGAACATTGGCACCTGAATCATCATTCTGTCGGCGGTTGAAAGCTCCATCTGGTCGCCGATAAACTTACCGTTATTCACAACATTATAGTGTGTAAGCATTACACCTTTTGGGAAACCTGTTGTGCCCGATGTGTACTGCATATTGCAAACATCATCCTTATCAACGCGTGCCGCCATACGATAAACCTCTGACAATGGCACCTGACCTGCACGGTCAAGAGCATTTTCCCAAGTAAGACAGCCCTTTTGCTTAAAGCCAACGGTGATAACATTGCGTAAGAACGGCAAACGCTTACTATGAAGCAAATCGCCCGCTTTTGTGCTTTCAAGCTCGGGGCAAAGCTCGGCAATAATTTCGCCATATTTACAGTCCTTTGCGCCCTCGGTCATAATAAGGGTGTGTGTGTCAGACTGCCTTAAAAGGTATTCAATTTCGTGTATTTTATAAGCGGTATTAACCGTTACAAGAACAGCACCAAGCTTTACTGTTGCCCAAAATGCAATGTACCATTGTGGCACATTAGACGCCCAAACCGCAACATGTGTACCCGCTTTTACACCCAAGGATATGAGCGTACGGGCAAATTCATCAACATCATCACGGAATTCACTATATGTTCTTGTATAGTCAAGAGTTGTATATTTAAAGGCATATTGGTCGGGAAATTCTTCCACAATCCTGTCAAGCATTTGTGAAAATGTGTTGTCAATCAAACGGTTTCTTTCCCAAATGTAGCAACCGGTATGAGCACGGTTAAAGTAAAGCGAATTATCGCTTTTTGAAGTGTCGCTAAACTGCTTCATATAGGTAACAAACTGTGAAAAAATAATTTCCAAATCGTCAATTTCTTCACACCACTCGGGCACCCATTCAAGCGAAACAAAGCCATCAAAATTAACCGAACGAAGCGCCAAAATCATATCTGAAATAGGCATTTCACCCTCGCCAAGCAAACGGAATTCTACACCCCTGTCAGTTTTAACAGCATCCTTTAAATGCACCTGTTTTACATAAGCGCCAAGGTTTTTAATGGTAGTTTCGGCATCCTCTTTGTTGTAAAAATATGGTGCGTACATATCCCAAAGTGCCGCCAAGCTATCAGATGCGAAGCCATCAAGCAAATCACGAAGCTTTGCGGTGTCAGCAAACACACCCGAGGTTTCAAGCAATAATACAACACCATTTTTTTCGGAAATCGGCAAAATTTCGGCTATAACACCGCGGATATATTCTATATCCGCAAAATCGTATGCCTTAATACGAACATAGGGTATATGCAAATTGTTTGCAATTTCTATGCAAGCCAAAATTTCTTTTAAAGTAGCATCCTTTTCGGTGGCATTTGCCAAATTACAAATGCTGTCAATACAAGGTATGCCAAGCTTTTTTTCATAAAGCTTTCTAAGTGTTTTAGGGGCGGCCGATGCGTGAAAAGCACCATCCTTTTGGGTAAAAAGCTCGTTATGAATATTGTGAAGCTCTATACCCTGAAATTTTAAATCAACGGCAATGTCGCAAAAATCATCAAAGCTGCGGCCGTGCCAACCCTTTGTGGAAAAAGATAATTTCATTAAATTTATGCCTCCTCGTAAACAATTTTGTTTACAGCATTTATATACGCCTTAATTGCGGCGGCGATAATGTCGGTAGAAATACCGTTACCAGAATAAAGCTTGCCGTTTACACGAAGCTTTACAACGGCATTACCCATAGCACCTTTACCTTCGGTAACCGACTGAATTTGAAAATCATCAAGCTCGTAACGGCAACCGATAATTTGCTCAATAGCATGGAAAGCCGCATCAATAGGACCATCGCCTGTGCTGATGCCCTGTTTTTGTTCGCCCTTAACATCAAGTGTGATTTGTGCCGAAGCAGTAATAATATTACCGCTGTTTACAACAAAGTTTACAAGCTTAAAGGTGGGCTCAACCTGAAGTGCAACAGTAGCTACAATAGCATCAAGCTCTTTTGAAGTTACCTTTCGGTTTGCGGCAACACGCAAAAATTCTTCATAAACCTTTGCGCTGTCATCCTCTGACAAATCATAGCCAAGGCGTGAAACTGTATCTAAAACAGTTTGCTTGTCGTCACTTTCGGTTAATAACAATTCATCGGTTAAATCATCGGCTTTTACAACATTCTTTGTATCATTAGCATTGCCCATAATCCAATCAATTTGGCTTATAATGCGGTTAAGCTGGGTGTATTTAACAGAGCTTTCGATATCTAAATTATTTCCGCAATTTTTAATAACGCCTGCAAAGGTTAAAAGGTCAATTTCGTTTGAAACTGCGGTTTTAACGGTGTTTGCACCATTTTTAACTGCCATAACTGCATTTGCCACAGCAAGACCGTTTTTGTTTTCGCAAACAACGCCATCAACTGCCAATTCCTTTACAAATGCACCAAATTCATCAGGCATCATTTCAGCGGCAGTATCACAAACTGTAATTACATTAGCGCCCACATTTCTTGCAGTACCAATTGCTTCTTTCAAGAATTCCGGTTCGGCACGGGTTGCGTCCACCGCAACAAATTCAACATCCGAAATTTTCTCTTTAGCGTACGAAACCAATTCTTCAATAAGCTTTAACATTTTATCCGGCTTTTTATGTAAGCTGTACTCCATACCGACAGTTGACACGGGAAGCTCAATTCTAACCCTGCCCTTTTCGGCAGTATTAAGCGCCAAAACTGCATCATCAATACCTTTTTTGGTGGGCGCAGCAGCAAGTGATAAAACCGCATTTTTCACAAAATATGTAATGGTTTTTACAAGCAAGGTATCGGTTTTGATATTTTCCATTTGGGGTAATTCAATAGCCGAAACCGATAGCTTTTCAAGCTGTCTTGCTATTTCAATTTTCTCCTTAAAACTGAAATTTGCCTTTAAAGATAAAGTTCTGTCAGCGATTTTGATGTTCATAAAAAATCCTCTTTCAAAATAAAAAATAAAGCCCTGAGACTGCAACAAAGCAATCTCAGGGACGAAAGTTTTCGCGGTACCACCCTGATTACCGTTTTTAAAAACGGTCACTCAATAAAGCTCTAACAAGCTTTTTGCCAAGATAACGGGGCAAGCCGTAGCCACTTACTATAATTTCAGAAGCTCTGCTCAGGAACGAGACTTGCACTTTTTGACCGTACCACCTTGCACCGAAATGGCGGCTCTCTTAAACGGGTAAAAAAAGCAATAATTCCGTCAACGCATTTAATATAATAATATTAAAAATATAAAATGATTATAACACCCCTAAACCGCTTTGTCAAGCGTTTTAAGGGTGTTTTTAAAATTATTAAAGTTGGTCTTTAAGCTCTTTAAGCTTATCAATACAGTTGACACAAATTTTATGACCGTTGTATTTAACAAGCTCTTCCATTTTATTACACAAAAAACAAGCAGGTCTGTGTTTTCTTAAAATAATGCAGTCATCCTGAATAAAAATCTCAACACTATCAACATTGCTTTCAATGTTTAACTGCTTGCGAATTTCTTTTGGGATTACTACCCTACCCATCGAGTCAATATCACGAACAATACCTCTTGCTTCCATTAAGCATACCTCCGTAAAATACTGAAATTATTATAACACTTTTGACAAAAAATGTCAATATCACCAATTTATCGGTTTTAAACCATTGGCTTTTAAAATTTCATTTGTCTTTGAAAAGTGCTTGCAACCAAAAAATCCGCGATAAGCCGAAAGCGGACTTGGATGCACCGCCATAAGCTTTTTATGAATTGGGTTTGTAATAATTTGCGCCTTTTTTTGCGCAGGACTTCCCCAAAGCAAAAATACAACGGTGGACTTCTTTTTATTAAGCTCACTTATAATTCGGTCGGTAAACACTTCCCACCCCTTATCCTTATGGCTTTGGGGCTGACCTTCACGAACAGTCAGCACATTATTAAGCATTAAAACACCCTGCTTTGCCCAATAGGTAAGGTCACCGCTTGGGGTGATGGGTCTGCCGACATCATCATAAAGCTCTTTAAAAATATTATTAAGTGATGGTGGTGGCTTTACACCCTCTCTAACCGAAAAGCAAAGCCCGTGTGCCTGATTAAATCCGTGATATGGGTCTTGCCCGATTATAACCACCTTTGTATCCGAAAAGGAGGTGTATTTTAAAGCGTTAAAAACATCTCTTTTAGGTGGATACACGGTGTGTTTATCATAATCCTCGTGCAAAAAAGCAAAAAGCCCCGTTAAATAGGGCTTTTCCCACTCATCCTTTAAAATTTCATCCCAGTCATTGTTAAGCTTCACTGCTTTTTCCACATCCTTGACATAATTATAATTGCAATTTGAAGCGGAATACCAATAAGTAAAATTTTCCAAATATTAAAGCTCATAAACTGAAATGTAAAGCAAAGTAAAAACGACCAAACAAGCAGTGACAAAAGTAAGAATAAACCTTTTCTTTTGTGCCAAATACAGTCAAAAATGATAGCCACAACACAGGTTGCTGGTACCGCCCAACCAAATAGCATCCATTGGCTTGTATGGGTGAAAATATCAAAAATAACAAAAAGTAAAAGCGCAACAAACCAAACGCCGACAACCGCCAAATTTGTAATGCTCACATAAATGCGTTTTTTGTCGTCGTTTTTAATGGGTTGCGGAGTTACAACCTCGTCACCGATTATATAGTCAAGACTAACACCATAAAGCTTGCTAATCTTATAAAAAACCTCAACCGATGGCAAGGATTCACCCTTTTCCCATTTAGAAATTGCCTTGTCAGAATAGCAAAGCTTTTCGGCAAGCTCTGCCTGGGTTAACTTATTACGTTTTCTAAGATATAAAAGTTTTTTTCCTATAATTTCATTTAAATTTTCCATAAATTCAGTATACCATTTTTTAATAATTTAGTCAATAAATTAAAATATTTTGCCGATATTATAAAATAAGGGGTGATTTTTTGGGTATTATACAGTGTGCCGAAAACTGTCGTTTTCAAAATGACGGTTACTGCGCGTTAGACTATTGCTGCAACATAAATTCAACCGAACACACTTGTCCTTATTTTATTTCAAAATCATTTGACAGCATCAATGGCCTGTCGCAAATTGCTGACACCGATAAGAGTGATTGAAGCGGGGCAATCGGTAATTTGCTTTATACACGCTTTTGGCAAAATACATTTTGTAAAACCAAGGCGGGCCGCCTCATTAACACGGGCATTTGCACGGGAAACCGACCGAATTTCACCCGAAAGACCAACTTCACCGAACACCATAGTTTGTTCATCAATTGGCTTATCCATAACACCTGAAACAAGCGATAATGCCACCGCCAAATCGGCCGCAGTTTCATCAATTTTCATACCGCCGACAATGTTAAGATATGCATCTAAATTTGAAAAGCAAAGGCCTATTCGCTTTTCTAAAACCGCTAAAATTAAGCTTAAACGGTTATAGTCAAAACCCGTTGCAGTACGGCGAGGATTACCAAAGCCCGTTGTGGTAACAAGTGCCTGAACCTCAGCCAAAATTGGGCGTGTACCCTCTATAATACAGGTGATACATCCACCCGAAACATTTGCCATCCTACCTGATAAAAGCTGAGCCGAAGGGTTTTCAACCTCAATAAGCCCTGCCTCGCTCATTTCAAAAACACCAATCTCGTTTGTCGAGCCAAAGCGGTTTTTAATCGCCCTTAAAATGCGGTAGGACTGGTTGCGCTCACCCTCGAAATACAAGACAGTGTCTACGATATGCTCCATAACCTTAGGGCCTGCAATTTCACCGCCCTTATTCACATGACCAACAATTAAAATTGGAATATTAAGCGCCTTGCCAGTGCGTAAAAGCATATTTGTGGATTCACGCACCTGCACGATACTGCCCGCGCTTGAAGAAAGCTCGGAAATAATCATTGTTTGAATTGAATCTATCATAACAAGGTCGGGCTGTGAGGAGGTTATATATTCACAAATTGCCTGTGTGTCGGTAGCAGTCATAATTTTAATGCTGTCGCCCTGCACACCAATTCTTTCGGCACGCATTTTAATTTGCACCGCCGACTCTTCACCCGATACATAAAGAACATTTAATTTTTCCTGTACGGCCTTGCAAACCTGCAAAAGTATTGTAGATTTACCAATACCAGGGTCACCGCTTAATAAAACAACCGAGCCCTTAACAATACCACCGCCAAGTACACGGTCAAATTCCTTTATATTTGTGACAAAACGCACTTCATCTGTAGCGGTGATTTCGTTCAAAGCTTTTGCCGACACCACACTATATGCCGAATTTTGTGACATACGCGCGGTGGGGATATCCACCTTTACATCCTCCTGCAAGGTGCCCCAAGCATTGCAAGACGGACATTTGCCCATCCATTTTGCTGTTTCATAGCCACATTCGCTGCAAATATAAACAACCTTTGATTTTGCCATTATATACTCCTTTAATGCATCGGCTAAACACCCGATGCGCTGAAATATTCTAAAATTCCCGACATTATACAAAATGCCATTTTTTGCTGATATTCACTGTTTTTAAGGCGTTCAAGCTCGGCCCTGTTACTTAAAAAACCGCACTCAACCAAAACCGCAGGCACAGTTGCGTTATAAAGCAAATAAGTACTGCTTGTTGCCTGCTTATTAACCCTTTGGTTTTCGGGTTGAAGATTTTTAACAATAGATTTTTGAATAAATTCACCAAGCAGCTTTGATTTATCGTCTTTGCTGTAAAACACCTGCGAGCCATTTGCCGCCGAGGTAGTAAATTTATTCAGGTGGATGCTTATAAAAACACTTTCGGGGTTATCCTTCATAAGCTTTAAGCGGTTTTCCAAATCCTCACGCTTTAGAAAAGCACCACCCGAAGAGCCGCCGCTGTCGGTTGAAACATCATTTTCCCTTGTCATTATAACTTCAAACCCGTAAAGTTTCAAGAACATCATAGTTTGCTTTGCAATTTTAAGGTTTATATCCTTTTCAACCGTGCCGTCACTTGCTACCGCACCGCCGTCATAACCACCGTGACCGGCATCTAAAATTATAATTTGGCGGGGCAAGGTGCCGGTATTTGTTGCCAAGTATTCACCGCCTGCCTTTTCACCGATATATATTACTGAACAGACAAACAGTAGGCACAAAAGCACCGAAATCCGTTTTTTCAGCACACAAAATCCACCTTTTATTTTAAAATATACTTTAAATTATGCAAATTTTGTGCTGTATAGAACTTTCAAGCGTTACAGATATTTTATCAGCATTTCAACCACAAATGCCACCCCACAGGATGACACCGCAACTCCAAAAAGCGAAACACCCTTATATGCCAAAATAATGCCCGCTATAAGAGCCAAAATGCCCGAATAAATACTGCCTGTTGAATAAATTATTGCGGGAAAAGTCATAACCGCCAAGGTGACATAAGGCACATAAAAAAGAAACGACCTTAAGGTTTTGTTTTTAATCTTTTTTCTAATAAGTGTCAGCGGTAAAACGCGGATTAAAAAAATGGTTAGCGCCATTATAGTAATGTAAATATAAATGTTATGTGGCATCTTCATCCTCCTTTACAGGAAAAATAAAAGCCAGAACGAGCGAAATCAAAACGGTTAAAATTATAACCTGCATACCTGATGAAATATTGTTTTTGATAACGGGTAAAATGCTGAAAACAAAGCTTAAAACAAAGGATGCAATAACCCCACCCATTATAACCTTGTTTTGCTTTGCAGGTGGTATAATTATTGCCAAAAACATACCGAAAATGCCCACACTTAAAGCCGAAGCAACTATTTCGGGCAGGGCGTTGCCGATTATAACCCCAAGTGCCGCACCGCTTGCCCAGGCAGGTATTGCCAAAGACATTGCACCGTAATTATAAAAAGGATTAAGCTCGCCCTTAACGGCTGAAGAAATGCCAAAAATTTCGTCGGTAACACCAAAACCCAATGCCATTCGGTGCAGGGTGTGCGTTTTTTGCGAAAGCTTTTGACTTAACGCAAAGGACATTAAAAGATACCTGGCGTTTACAACAAGCATTGTTATAAACATTTCAAGATATGTACCGTTTTCTTTAATAACATTAAAGCCCGCATAACCGCCGGCCGATGCCAAAGTAAGCGCCGCAGCCCAAAAGGTCTGGAAAGCGTTTGCACCCGCATCCCTTGCGGCAATGCCAAGGGTAAAGCCAACTGCCAAATATCCCAAAGCGATAGGTATGCCGTCACGCATTCCCCTTTTATACCAAAGTTTATTATTCAAAATAATCACCAAACAATATTTTACATTTTTTAAACTTTTAAGTCAATATTAAAACCTATTTTTCACCGTTTTGGGATAAAAACATATTATGGTAGTGAAGTTGGCTTAACAACTTACAAATAAATTAGGAGGCAATCATTTTATGGCAGATTTCAAAAACATAGAAAACTGCAACGATTCGGTTTGCATTGATGCCGGCAGAGTGTATGATTCTTGCTGTGACCGCGACTGTCTTGAGGATTTACGGTGCTTCTTCTTGCCCGAAACCCAAACACTTATAAACAACGCTCTAAGCGTTCGGCTTCGCGGTGCCGAGGTATTAAATGTCTTTATCGATGTTGAGCCCGTAAACTTCAACAAGGGCTATTATTCCTGCGATTTGACATTTTTCTTCCTTTTATCCTTTGACCTTTACACCTCGCCCAGCAGCTGCCCACAGGTAATACACGGTATTGCAACCTTTAATAAAAAGGTTATACTTTACGGTAGCTGTGGCTCGGTTAAAACATTTTCAAATGTTTTGGGCGACCAATGCAAAAACCACCATAACAACACCGTTTTAGGCAATAACACACCAAAATGTGTTGTAAGTGCAGTTGACCCTGTTCCCCTTTCGGCAAGAATCGGCACAATTAAAGATTGTTATGAATGTTCTTGCTGTATTCCCGATTGCGTTTGCGATGCAATAGGCGGTCATGTTGTAACCGATATCCCCCGCGGCACACCCACAATTTATGCAACAATCGGCCTTTTCACCGTTGTACAGCTTATTCGCAATGTTCAAATGCTTATCCCCGTTTACGATTTTTGTATTCCGCAAAAATCCTGCGACCATAACGCAAACACCGAGCCCTGCGATACCTTCAGCCGAATTCAGTTCCCCATTAACGACTTTTTCCCACCCCGCCCCGACAGCGTGGATGATGCAAAAAGCTGCGGCTGTATCGACGGCCTTACCGACGAATAACATAAAAAAGGAGAGTCAAAATTTTAAAAAATTTCGACTCTCCTTAAATTTTATAAAGCCAAGAGCATTTTATAAGCGCTTTGAACTTGGTTAAAATTTAGTCCTTACTTTTGGGGGCCTTTAAAAATGACCCTGTCAACACTGCAAAGAAAAACCGAAAAGGGAGAAATACTTTTTGTTTTTAAAAACAGCGAGGATTTAACCGACGGTATAATCTTTTTGTTTAATAAAAAGCCGTTAATCACAAGCTCACTTTATAAAACGGCTAATGACTATCGCCTGATAATAACCGCAGATGAGCGTTGGCCAACGATGA
Source organism: uncultured Clostridia bacterium (assembly GCA_945983355.1). Taxonomy (GTDB): domain Bacteria; phylum Bacillota; class Clostridia; order Oscillospirales; family Acutalibacteraceae; genus UBA737. The sequence continues at coordinate 16,906 of CAMFSU010000023.1, forward strand.
AACGACTTGCTGAATTTTCGAAATTCAAAACCAAAAGCTATATTCACATTGCCGTAACACGCGAACACGCCAAGCCGCTTATTTTAAATAATGCGGTGAAAATTTACGGGAAAGCGTTTTTAAAGTGATTTTAAAAATGCAATATTTTCTTCCATTTTATCAGAAAATACATAACTGCCTGCAACCAAAACGGTAGCACCTGCTTTTACCGCAAGTGGCGCAGTTTCAGCATTTATTCCTCCGTCAATTTCAAGCTCAACATTAAGACCTTGGCGGTTGATTTCTTGTTTTAAAACGGCAAGTTTATCAAGGGCAGACGGCATAAACTTTTGCCCGCCAAAGCCGGGCTCAACCGACATTACAAGCACCATATCACAAAGAGGCAACAAATCAAAAATTTCTTCAGGTGCAGTGCAGGGCTTAATTGTAAGGCAAGACTTACAACCCAAATTTCTAATTTCTTTTAATAGCTCGGCGCTATCACTTCCCGCTTCAAAATGAAAACCAAGCCAGTCAGAAACGGCTGCAAAATCTTTTATAAAACGGTGTGGGCGGTCAATCATTAAATGAACATCAAGCGGTATGTTAGAATGTGCTTTTATCGATTTAATAACAGGCACACCGAACGACATGTTAGGCACAAAAATACCATCCATAACATCTAAATGAAGCATATCGCACCCTGCCGTTTCAAGCTTTTTAATGTCATCGGCAAGGGTTAAAAAGTCAGCAGTCAGCACCGACGGAGAAATTTTAATAGACATAATATCACCTTTAAAATAATATATTATAATTCTATATTGCATTTGAAATTTTGTCAATATAAGAAAAGCAAAAAAGCGGCTTTAAAGCCGCTTTTTATTTGTTATTCTTGCTTATTTTATTATAAACAAGCCAACCGATAACGCTGATTAAAAATGTTATGCCAAAAGCAATTACTGCCAAAAGATATTTTTCGCTGCCAAGTAAGCTGCCACCAATAGTTGAGGTTATAACCGAAGGTATACGGGCAATGGCCACAATAAACAAAAATTCTTTAAAGCTGATTTTTGTAAGCCCCACAAAATAAGTTATTAAATCTTTAGGTGTGCCGGGCAAAAAGAAAAGGAAAAACGTTATTAGCGCCAAGCGTTTTTTATTTTGCAAAAACTTAAGCGATTTTATTTTTTCATAGGTAAAAAACACCTCTAAAAGCTTGACACCAAACCTGCGGACAAGCCAAAAAACAATTAAACTACCAATGGTAATGCCAACTACACAAAGCACCGTGCCCCATAAAGCACCAAAGGCATACCCTGCCCCAATTTCAAACGGTTCACCCGGTACAAAGGCGATTACAACATGAAAAATTGTCATACCGACAAAAGCGACCATACCAAAAATTCCGCTTGTCCCTACCCAAGCGCGAAATTTTTCGGGCTCGCCCACGAAATGTATAAGCGGTCTGCCCACAAACCACCCAACAAGCGAGCAAAACAGTATAAAAGCCAAAATAACTGTGGCGCTTACTATCTTCTTTTGCTTTTCAGTCATATTTTCACTTCCTTTTTACCACTTATATAATATCATCCGCCGTTAAAAGTTGCAATATTATATTTTAAGTGATATAATGAATTATACTAAATATTTCGAGGTATTGTATGAAGCTGGAAATTTTGCAGAGCTGTCCCATTGTTATACGCGATTTTTTGACATATAACGAAACCATTAAGGGCAAATCCTCCCGCTCGGTTGAGGGGTATTTTATCGATTTGCAAAGCTTTTTCCGTTATATTCTTAAAATTCGCGGCATTGCCGACAAGGACACCCCTTTTGAAAAAATTGACATTTCGGCGGTGGATATAAATTTAATTAAAACCATCACCGTTTCGGATTTATATGCTTTTTTGGTTTTTTGCAAAAATGAACGCCAAAACAATGCGGCAACAAGGGCGAGAAAAACGTCTACATTGCGCATTTTCTTTCGCTTTTTGTGTGAGCAAACTCACCAGCTTGACCAAAATCCTGCAATTTTGCTTGAATCGCCAAAGGTTAAGCAGTCACTGCCAAAGCATTTAACCCTTGAAGATTCGTTAGAGCTTTTAAATTCGGTTGATGGCGCAAACCAAAAGCGTGATTATTGCATTTTAACCCTGTTTTTAAACTGCGGTCTTCGTTTAGCTGAGCTTTGCTCACTTAATATAAACGATATTAAACCCGACAATACAATGGTTGTAACGGGCAAGGGCAACAAGGAGCGACTAATTTATCTTAATGACGCTTGTGTGACCGCTATTAGAGAATATTTAGCAGTTAGACCGAGTGAAAATATTGTTTACGACGACCGCAATGCACTTTTTGTAAGCCGTAACCGCAGAAGAATAAGCCCCAAAACCGTTCAGCATTTGGTTAAAACCTTTTTAGAAAAGGCGGGTCTTGGCGGTCAGGGCTTTTCAACCCACAAGCTTCGCCACACCGCCGCAACACTTATGTATCAGCACGGCGATGTTGACATTCGCGTGCTTAAAGACATTTTGGGGCATTCAAATTTAGGTACAACCCAAATTTACACCCATGTATCCGACAGCCAAATTAAAAACGCTGTTGACTCAAACCCATTAAGCAAAATACATAATAAAAAATAAAATGTTTCGCGAAGCGAAACACCTGAATTATTCACTATTCACTTTTCACTATTAACTATTCACTAAGAAAACGGTGTTCATTGAACACCGTTTTCTATATCGTAAACCCCACCGGGTCTATGTCAAGTCCGAAGCTGACGCTTAGCGCCTTGTCCACCTTATTCATAGCGTCGGTGTCAAGACTGCCCATTCTTTCTTTAAGTCGCTTTTTATCAATGGTTCGCACCTGTTCAAGCAAGACTATTGAATCCTTTGCAAGCCCGCAATTTTCCGCACCGACTGTTATATGTGTGGGCAACTTTGTTTTGTCCTTTTGGCTTGTAATTGCCGCTGCAATAACGGTTGGGCTGTATTTATTGCCAACATCGTTTTGAACAATTAAAACAGGTCGTATTCCACCCTGCTCAGACCCAATAACAGGGCTTAAATCAGCATAATAAATTTCTCCACGCTTTATATTCATATTATTTTCACACTCCGATTATATTCTTGCCTGAATTTTTAAAAAATAATCAGATAACACAGTATATGCCAAAAAAATATGAATGTTAATTTTAAAAGCCACCTTAAAAAAGGTGGCTTTTTTGTTAATTTGCATTTATTTCGATTTTTTCGCTATATGTGGCGGTGATTTGCTTTATATTACCCTCGCCCTTTTCAATTATAATGTCAACAATGGGGGCTTCAATTTCACGGCGGATAAGGTTGCGAAGCTCACGCGCACCTTTTTTAATGCCGTCGCACTTGTTTGCAAGATAACCGCAAACCGACTTGTCATAAGAAAAGTCAATAAGCTTTTCTTTAAGGGAATCCTTAAATTCGTCAAGCATAATTGAAGCGATTTTTTGAAGTGATTCATCAGACAGGGGTGAAAATACCACAATTTCATCCACGCGAGCGATAAATTCGGGGCGTAAAAAGCTTTCAAGCGCTTTAAGTGCCTTTTCCTTTGAGCCGTCAGCCTGACTTTTGCCAAAGCCCAAAAGGTTTTCGGTTTTGTCACTGCCCGCGTTAGAGGTCATAACCACAACGGTGTTTTCAAAATTAACCTTTCGGCCTTGTGCATCGGTAACAGTACCGTCATCAAGAATTTGCAAAAGGATATTTAAAACATCGGGGTGTGCCTTTTCAATTTCATCAAAAAGCACTACTGAATAGGGCTTACGGCGCACCTTTTCGGTAAGCTGACCTGCCTCGTCATAGCCAACATATCCGGGAGGCGCACCAATAATGCGTGAAACCGAATGCTTTTCCATAAATTCTGACATATCAAGGCGAATTAAGGTTTCAGGTGTGTCAAAAAGCTGCTGTGAGAGCACCTTTACAAGCTCGGTTTTACCTACACCAGTTGGGCCCACAAAGATAAAGGATGCGGGGCGGTGAAGGTTGTTTGTACGCACGCGTGAACGCTTTACAGCGCTTGCAACCAATTTGGTTGCTTCACCTTGACCGATAATCTTTTCGTTAAGGGCATCCTCCAAGGTAGCAAGCTTTTTAAAGTCGCTTTCCTGCACCTTGGTTGCGGGGATACCTGTCCAAAGTTCGATAACCTTTGCTATGTCCATATCGGTAACAACGGTTGAAACAGTGGCCTTGCAAAGCTCGTTTGCTTGCTTTTTATATTTTTCAAGCTCGGCCTTTACCATTGCTTGCTTTTCATAGTCGGGGTTTTCAACATCTGCCTCTAACTCTTCAAGCTTGATTGAGCATTCGGCAACCTTTTTGTTGACCTTATAAAGCTCGTCAACCGCAGTATTGGCAAGACTTGCACAAGCACAGGCCTCATCTAATAAATCAATTGCCTTGTCGGGCAAATAACGGTCGGTTACATATCTTTCAGAAAGAATAACCGCCTTTTTAACAATGCTGTCAGGGATAGTTACATTATGGAAGCCCTCGTAATAGCCCTTAACACCCATTAAAATGTTTTCACTTTCAGCCAAAGACGGCTCTTCAATAGTAACGGGTTGGAAGCGGCGTTCAAGTGCGGCATCCTTTTCGATATACTTGCGGTATTCCTTAAATGTGGTAGCACCAATTACCTGAATTTCGCCGCGCGAAAGGGCGGGCTTTAAAATGTTGGCGGCATTCATCGAGCCCTCTGCCGAGTCACCCGCACCCACCAAGTTGTGAATTTCATCAATAAATAAAATGATGTTGCCGGCTTCCTTAACCTCGCTGACTAAACCTTTTACACGGCTTTCAAACTGACCTCTAAACTGGGTGCCAGCAACAAGACCTGTTAAATCCAAAAGGTGAATTTGTTTGTCCAAAAGGCGCGCGGGGGCTTCTCCCCTTGCAATTTGCAGGGCAAGACCTTCGGCAATGGCGGTTTTACCAACGCCCGGCTCACCAATAAGACAGGGGTTGTTTTTTGAACGGCGGGAAAGAATTTGAATAGTTCTGTAAAGCTCTTTATCTCTGCCGATTATAACATCAATTTCACCGTTTTTTGCCTTTTCGGTAAGGTTTGTGCAGTATTGCTCGATAAAGCGGTTACGCTTTTTCTTATTTTTTTCCTTTTTATCGGCTTTTTTGTCGCCCTCAGCGGTTTCCTTGCTTTCGGTTTTGTCGCCTGTTAAATTGCCGAAAATTTTATTTAAAACCGACATTGGCGGCATTGCAGGTGCAGTGCCCAAATCAAAGGTATCGTCATTAAGCTCACTGTCATCGATATCCTCGCCATCTCCATTAAGCGCCATTATGTCCATAAACTGGTCGCTCATTTGCTCGATATCCTCATCCGATATATTCATTTTTTTAAGCATATCCTCAACAGGTTTAATTCCAAGCTCCTTAGCGCAAACAAGACAAAGTCCGCTTGGCTCGGCATTGGGGTTTGACATATCCGAAACAAAAACAACTGCCGGACGCTTTTTACATTTGGAACAAAGCTTCATTCTTTAAAATTCTCCTAAACTAATTAAATATCTAAAAATATAGGTTTGCCCAATATTTTGAGCGTTAAATATCCAAATACCGTTATCGGTAATAGGTAACAAAAATTTAATAACATAGCAAAGCACCAAAACAAATGCCACACCCTTTATAAGCCCGCAAAGTCCACCAAGGGTGGTGTTAAGCTTGCCGACAATGCTAAAAGAAAAGGTTTTGTTTAAAATACCCGCCAAAATCTTAACAATAACAACCGCTACCGTAAAAATTACAACTGAGTATATTGTGGATAAAATCCTAACTGTTACAGGTTTAATGGTGTTTTGCGAAATTTCGGTGATATAATCAGTCGTGCTGTTTGAAATTTCACCATTATTTTCAGCAACAATTTGGTCAGCAATGCCAGAGCTTTCTATATACCCTTGCAAAAAGTCAGGTAAGCTTTCAATAACATTTTCAACCGTTTCTTCTACGGTGTCGTGCACCTGTTCATTGGTGGCACTTATTATCGGTGGTTCAATTATTTTATCATAAGTAGCAACACTTAGTGGTGTACAAACTGTTAATGTAAAAATTACCGCTGCAACAATGCCAACCGCTTCAACCACAACACGCACAAAGCCGCGCCTTGCCGAAGTGATAACAAACAAAGCCACAATAATTAGCAAAATACCATCAATTAAAACCGAATACCAATTCATAAAATCACCTCTGTGAAAATTTCACCTTGCTGATTTGATTGTCGCTTATAACCGATATTTCATTTTGTGACACAACCACAAGTCTTACCGCACCAAAGCCACAGTCAGCAGTACGGACAATTTCGCCCTTACTGTCTAATATATATGCTTTTGTGTCAGAAATAAGGTATATATGATTATTTTTAAAGGCAATGTCGGTTATAATGCCGTTAAATTTAACCTCTAACTTCTTTTTACCGCTTTTGTTTGTCACTATAATGCGGTTGTCGGTTTTGTCGTTTTCGCGGTTATACAAAAGCAATGTACCTTTATTACTTTCGCGAAGCATTTGAAGATTATAATCGTTTTTATTTGTTTCGCACTTGAATTTATACCACCTTACAAAATCAAAGGTGTTTGAGGTTGCGACCGCAACGCCGCCTGAAAACGAGGTGCTTAAATTATAAATCATTTCGCCGTTATATTGCTTTTCAAATTCAGCATTAGCAGATTTAAGGTTTAAAATCATAAGCTTTGAATCAAACCCGCCAACCTTTGCTGAAAGGGTTGAAAGGGCAATTTTTTTGCCGTTTCTTGCCACCGCAACATTGTTTATCATATCATTTGCCGAAAACCATTCGTAAACTAACTTATCGCTTTTTTTATAAACCGAAACCTTTGCAACATAGCCCTTTGCCGTTGTAACCAACGCATAGGTGCCATTATCACCTATTGCGGCGTTTATAATTTCATCCTCTAAGGTTATGACAGACTCTAACTTTTTTAAGCTGAAAATTAAAGCATCGTTACCGCCTTGGTTAAAGACAATAGCCCTTGTGCTTGAAGCTTTAAGCACAGGATTTTCGAAGCCGTGGCTATAACTGAAAATAACCTTTCCGCCATTTGAAACCGCTTTAATTTCGCTGTCGGTTAAGACATAAAAATACCCCTGCTTTGCCACAACATTGTTTGTGTTGGCACTTTCAAATTCAATAGGAAATTCACCCGTACCCATTGCCGAAACGGTGGTTGAAAGCGTTTCGGGTATACCTGCGGGGATAGCAATTTGGCAAATGGTAATTGCAAGAATAACCACCAAAACTGCCGCCAAAACAACCTGCCAACGCTTTTTAATTTCGGCCTTTTTACCCCTTAAAAGCGTGAAGTTACCTTTTTTACGGGGTGCGGGCTCGCCCTCGTCATATATTATTTTATTTTTCTTGGGTGCCATTTTGCGTTTATCTGCCTTTGGCTGTGACACAAAACGGCTTCTGTGTTTTCGTTTATAATCAGGCATCGTAAATTACCTTCTCTAAAAATAGTCCCTGTGGCGGTGCGGTCATACCCGCAGCGTCACGCTTTTTTGAATTTAAAATTTCAGTAATGTTATTTGGGTTAATTCTTCCGTCTGACACCGCTACCGCTGTGCCAACAATGATACGCACCATATTATATAAAAACCCGTCGGCAGTAACGGTTAAGGTCACATCATCGCCATTTTTTTCAACATAACACTCTTTAATAGTTCTTACAGTTGTTTCAACCGTTGCCCCTGCCGAGCAAAATGCCGAAAAGTCGTGTGTGCCAACAATTTTTTGGCAAAATTCGTTCATTAAATCAATATTAAGCGGTCGTTCAATATGCCAAGCATAACGGGTTTTAAAAGCGTCCTTTTTATTGCTGTTATAAATGTGGTAAACATAGGTTTTCCCCTGTGCATCATACCTTGCGTGGAAGTCGCTTTCAACCTCTTTAACACCCAAAACCGCAACAGTTGGCGGTAAAAGTGAATTTATACCCCGCAAAAATGCAGCATCGGGTATATTATCATCACAGTCAAGGTGGCAACAAAAGCCGTTAGCGTGAACACCCGCATCAGTACGGGAGGAGCCAACAACCGTAACCCTTTTAGAAAACAGCTTATAAAGCGCTTCCTCCAAAACACCCTGCACTGTTAAAAGGTCGGGCTGATATTGCCAACCGTGAAAATCAGTGCCGTCGTATGAAATTGTAAGCAGTACCCTTTTCAAAACGGCACCTCCTAAAATTTTTTATAAAAAGATATTTAAAAGAATTATACCTGCACCAAAGCAAAGGGTGAATATGGTTATTACCAAATCCCTAAAATGAAGTCTTAACTGCTTCATACGGGTTTTACCTTCACCAGAATTATAGCATCTGCATTCCATAGCATCAGCAAGCTCTGCCGCGCGGCGAACCGATGAAAACAAAAGCGGAATTAAAATTGGTATAAGCGCCTTTATTTTTTCTTTAAAATTGCCGCTTTCAAGGTCGGCACCCCTTGCCTTTTGGGCGTTCATAATTTTTTCGGCCTCTTCAACAAGGGTTGGTATAAATCTTAAAGCAATGGTCATCATCATTGCAATAGTGTGCACCGCAGTTTTAAGCCCCAAAAATTTTAAAGGTGAAAACAAGCTTTCAATAGCATCGGTCAAATCGTTTGGGGTGGTGGTATAGGTAAGGGTTGCGCTTATAATTATTAAAAGCATAATTCTTGACGCCATAAACCCTGCATGTGCCAAACCGCCCGTTGTAACATTAAGCTTACCGAAAATGCTGAAAAGCACCTCACCCTCGCCATAAAAGGCGTTAATAACGGCGGTGAAAATTAAAATCGGCAAAACCGCTTTTAAATTTTTAAGGTACATTTTAACGGGGATTTTTGTGATAATCATTGAAAAAAGCACAAAAAGTGCCGAAAGCAAAAGCCCCCAATAGTTTTGCGCCACAAAAATAAAAACAATAACCGCCACAAGTAAAAGAATTTTAACGCGTGGGTCGGCACGGTGTATTACTGATTTAGAATCAAAATACTGACCGAAGGTTATATCTTTAAGCATTTCGGTCACCTGCCTTTATTTTCTTTAATGCCTCTACCGCATTTTCAACCGTAAAAACATTATTCGGCACATTTAAGCCCTTTTCACGAAGACGGTCAAACACGCGGGTAACTATCGGCACATTAAGACCAATTTCGCGAAGCTTATCCCCTTGCTTAAAGACCTCCTCGGTTTTATCAAACATTACAACCTCGCCCTTGGACATTACAAGAAGCTTGTCCGCCATTTGTGCCATATCCTCCATACTGTGAGAAATGATGATAACTGTGGCATTAAAGGCGCGGCGGTATTCGTTTATAACCTTAATAATTTCCTGTCTGCCCTGTGGGTCAAGTCCTGCGGTGGGCTCGTCAAAAACGATTATTTCAGGGCGCATTGCCATAACACCCGCAATGGCAACCCTGCGCTTTTCACCGCCCGACAAATCAAAGGGTGATTTTTCTAAATATTCATCCTTTACACCGATAAGACGGCAGGTGTCTAAAACCCGTTTTTTAAGCTCGTCGCCCGAAACACCCATATTTTTAGGGCCAAAGGCAATGTCTTTAAAAACAGTTTCTTCAAAAAGCTGATATTCGGGATACTGAAAAACAAGCCCAACCTTTGAACGAATTTTTCTGATTTCCTTTGGTTTGTCCCAAATATTGCTGTCATCTATTAAAATTTCGCCCTTTGTCGGCTTTAAAATGCCGTTAAGGTGCTGAACAAGTGTAGATTTACCCGAACCCGTATGACCGATAATACCTATCATTTCGCCTTGCTCAATGGTAAAGCTTACATTGTTGACAGCGTCGTTTATAAAGGGTGTATTTCCGCCATAGCTGTGGCTAAGGTTTTTAACCTGTAAAACTGACAATTTTTAATTTTCCTCCAAATAATGCATAATTGCATCGGCAGTTTCCTCTATCGACAAAACATCAGTAGGAACTGCAATTCCATTTTGATTTAAGGCATATAAAAGCTCGGTCGTTTGGGGAACATCAAGCCCAACCGATTTAAGCATTTTAACATTTTTAAAAATTTCTTTGGGTGTGCCGTCGGCAATAAATTCGCCATCATTCATAACAAGCACACGGTCGGCCATTTCGGCCTCCTCCATATAGTGTGTTATAAGCACAACCGTAATGCCCTTTTCTTTATTAAGGCGCAAAATTGTGTTTATAATTTCCTGCCTGCCCTTTGGGTCAAGCATAGCGGTCGGCTCGTCCAAAACGATACATTCTGGCTCTAACGCAATTATGCCCGCAATGGCAATTCTTTGCTTTTGGCCGCCTGACAAATGGTGGGGTGTAGAATTTCTAAATTCATACATGCCAACCGCCTTTAAGGCCTCATCCACACGCTGTCTTATGACCTTTGGGTCAAGCCCCAAATTTTCGGGACCAAAGGCGACATCCTCCTCCACAATAGAGGCGACAAGCTGATTATCGGGGTTTTGGAAAACCATACCAACCTTTTTCTTTATAAGAAATTCGTTTTCTTCGTCCCTTGTATTGATGCCGTCAACCAAAATGTCACCGCTTGTAGGTTTGTTGAGACCGTTAAGCATTTTAGCCAAGGTGGATTTACCCGACCCATTATGTCCCAAAATAACAGTAAAACTGCCCTTTTCAATATTAAGCGAAACATTATTAACGGCGGTATATTCTACCTCATCCTCGATATAGTTGTAAGTTACATTTTTTATTTCAATAATATTGCTCATTTTTTCATCCAAATTGTTGTATTGCCTGCCGGCATACTAAAGCCCTTGTTCGTAATAGGTAAACCGATTTCATCGGTAAAAACCTCGCCCTCACGGTTGCCCACAACATATTCTTTTACCATATAGTTTAAAATTGTAGGTGAAAGCCCTGCGGTATAGGAATTTAAAAAGAAGAACAAAGCATTATCCGACAAAAGCTTACCCGTTTCGGTCAAAAGCTCGGTCAGCTGCTGTTCTAATTTCCAAACCTCACCGTTAGGTCCGCGCCCGTAAGAAGGTGGGTCCATAATAATAGCATCGTATTTATTACCTCGCCTGATTTCACGCTTAACAAATTTTAAGCAGTCATCCACAAGCCAACGGACATTACCGTCAGCAAGGCCTGATGCGGCGGCGTTTTCCTTTGCCCATTGCACCATACCCTTTGAAGCATCAACATGTGTGACAGTTGCCCCTGCCGAAAGACAGGCGACAGTCGCACCGCCTGTATAAGCAAAAAGATTTAAAACCTTAATTTCGCGGTCTTCATTTTCAATAAGCTTTTTAGCCAAAGCCCAATTCACCGCTTGTTCGGGGAAAAGACCTGTATGTTTAAAGCCCATGGGTTTTAGGCGAAAGGTTAAATCCTGAAACTTAATGCTCCAAACATCTGGCACACTTTTAAGGCGTTGCCAATAGCCCCCGCCCGAATTTGAACGGTGATAAATTGCATTTGCATTGTACCAACGCTTATCATTACGCTCGCCCGACCAAATAACCTGTGGGTCAGGTCTTATAAGCAAAATATCGCCCCAGCGTTCAAGTCGTTCTCCCGAATCGGCATCAATTAGTTCATAATCTTTAAAATTTTCAACTGTTCTCATAAAATCTCACTTTAAAAAATTGATTGCTGTGCGTTTTTATCGTTAAACTGAAGTCCTAAATGGTCGTATGCCAATTTAGTAACGCATCTGCCCCTTGCAGTTCTTGTTAAAAAGCCAATTTGCATTAAATATGGCTCGTAAACATCCTCAATGGTAACCGCTTCCTCACCCATAGCCGCCGCCAAGGTGTCAAGACCAACAGGACCACCGTTATAAGCAGTTATGATGGTAGAAAGCATTTTGCGGTCAAAGTCATCAAGGCCAAGTTCGTCAATTTCAAACCTTGCCAAAGCAGACTGTGCAACCTCTTCGGTAATTTCACCGTCAAATTCAACCTGTGCAATATCACGCACACGCTTTAAAAGGCGGTTTGCAATACGGGGTGTCCCGCGGGAGCGTGAAGCGATTTCTAAAGCGCCGTCCTTATCAATGCCAATACCCAAAATACCTGCCGAGCGGGTAACGATTTGTGCCAGCTGTTCGGGGGTGTAAAGCTCAAGCCGTAAAAGCACTCCGAAGCGGTCGCGAAGCGGGGCGGTAAGCTGACCCGAACGGGTTGTGGCGCCCACAAGCGTAAACTTTGGCACATCAAGGCGAATTGAACGGGCTGACGGGCCCTTGCCCAAAATTATATCAAGTGAAAAATCTTCCATTGCGGGATATAAAATTTCCTCAACATTACGGGGTAAGCGGTGAATTTCATCAATAAAAAGCACATCCCCCTCGTTAAGCGAGGTTAAAATTGCCACCAAGTCGCCCTGTTTTTCAATGGCGGGACCCGATGTCACACGAAGATTAACCCCCATTTCCCTTGCAATAATGCCCGAAAGGGTGGTTTTGCCAAGACCGGGAGGGCCGTACAAAAGTACGTGGTCAAGCGCCTCTTTACGCTGTAATGCCGCTTTAATATAAATTCTTAAATTTTCCTTAACCTTATCTTGCCCGATATAATCATCCAAGGTGGTTGGTCTTAAAGATAATTCCGCCGTATCTTCATAGCTATATTCGGGTGAAACGATACGGTTTTCAAAATCCATTTCCTGTTCAATCATTTATTAAAGCCCCCTTGCAAGAGATTTAAGTGAAAGCTTAATAAGCTCTTCAACCGAAAGCGACTGGTCTTGCTTTGAAACCGCAAGGGACGCCTCGCTTTGTGAATAGCCAAGTGCCACCAAAGCCGCTACCGCTTCTTTAGAATTGCTGTTAACAGTCACATTGCCGACCGCCTTTATATCAAGCGTGTCGCCACTTTCAAGCGAACCGATTTTATCCTTTAATTCCAAAACAATGCGCTGTGCCAATTTTATACCAACACCACTTGCCGCAGTAAGCGCCTTGGGGTCGTTACTTGCGATATATAAGCTTAGCTGTGAAGCCGTAAATTCAGACAAAAGCGCAAGACCGATTTTACTACCAACACCTGAAACCGAAGTTATAAGTTTAAAACAATCAAGTTCTTCCCTGTCAATAAAACCATAGAGGTCCATAGCGTCTTCGCGCACAACCATATAGGTGTTAAGAAAGACATCTTCATTTATTTGCGGCAGCTTATATAAAGTGTTTTTTGTGACAAAGCACTTAAACCCAACGCCCGAGCATTCAATAATGGCTGAGGTGTTGTCTTTATAAATTAGTTTTCCTCTAAGAGATGCTATCATATTTCTATCTCCTTAAAACAGAATCAGAATAATGTCCGTGACAAATTGCAATGGCAAGTGCGTCGGCAGTGTCATCGGGCTTTGGAATTTTTGCAAGGTTTAAAAGGTTTTTAACCATTTCCATTACCTGATGCTTTTCAGCCCTGCCATAGCCCGTAACTGCCTGCTTTACCTGAAGCGGTGTATATTCGTTTACCTTAACGCCCCTTTGCTTTGCCGCAAGGATTATAACTCCCCTTGCCTCAGCAACCGAAATTGCAGTGGTAGAGTTTGTGTTAAAGTAAAGCTTTTCTATTGAAATTTCATCGGGTCCGAATTTGTCGATAACCGTTAAAGTATCGTTATAAATATCTAAAAGGCGGTCTTCAAGCGGGGTGTGTGCCTTTGTGGTAATTGCACCGTAGCCCACCGTCACAAAACGGTTTTTATTATAATCAACCACACCATAACCCACTATTGCATACCCGGGGTCAATACCTAAAATTCGCATTACCACACCTCACTTTTAAAAATGCCGACACTTTTGGCATTATAATTCATAATATTATATCACAAATATATAATTTGAGCAACTATTTTTCATATAATAATATAATAAAAATATTTTGTAATAAATTGTAGAAAAAACACATTTGCCACTTGACTTTTATGCTATTTCAATGTATAGTTTTTATCGTGTAAAGTGTATACTTTCCAAAGCATCTTGTGTAGAGTGCTGTTTCAGATTTTATGCCGTAGTTTCCGCTGAAATTTTCTGCGAGAAAACTATGAAAAACCCTTTGTTCAGGGCATATTACGAGGAAATAGCGGGTATCGAGCAAGATTGGTGCGAAAATGTGGCTCTATCATTTTTAGCACCGAAAAAATTATTCTTGTTTCGACACTTGTGTGTTGAACAAAGGGGGATGCTTTCTTTATGAATAAAGAAAATATTGTACAACTCAAAAATATATCTGTTGCCTTTGACGAGCAGGTCATTTTAGACAACCTTAGTCTTGACATTAAAGATAAGGAGTTTATAACCTTTTTAGGCCCGTCAGGTTGCGGTAAAACCACCACTCTCCGTCTTATTGCAGGGTTTTTAGAGCCCGACGAGGGTGATGTTTTATTTGAGGGCAAAAAAATAAATGGTGTGCCTGCTTACAAGCGTCAGGTTAACACCATTTTTCAGCGTTATGCCCTTTTCCCACACCTTAATGTTTATGAAAATGTTGCTTTCGGTTTACGCATTAAAAAGCTGCCCGAAAATGAAATTAAACAAAAGGTTGAAGAAATGCTAAAGCTTGTAAACCTTTCAGGTCTTGAGAGAAGACATATCGATACCCTTTCGGGCGGTCAACAGCAGCGTGTTGCCATTGCGCGCGCCATTGCAAATCATCCCAAGGTTTTACTTTTGGATGAGCCACTTGCCGCTTTGGACTTAAAGCTTCGCAAGGATATGCAAAAGGAGCTTAAAAAAATTCAACAACAGCTTGGCATTACCTTTGTGTTTGTAACACACGACCAAGAGGAAGCGCTTACAATGTCTGACCGCGTGGTTGTTATGGACGGCGGTAAAATTCAGCAGGTTGGCACCCCGCAGGATATTTATAACGAGCCGCAAAACGCCTTTGTTGCCGACTTTATCGGTGAATCAAACATTGTTGACGGTAAAATGCTTAAAGACTTTTATGTTGAATTTTCGGGTGCTAAATTTGACTGTCTTGACAAGGGCTTTGACAAAAACGAACTTGTCGATGTTGTTGTAAGACCCGAGGATGTTGACATTGTACCCGTAGATAAGGGTATGCTTACAGGTGTTGTTACCTCGGTTTCCTTCCTTGGTGTGCACTATGAAATAATTGTTGACATAGGCGGCTTTAAATGGATGATTCAAACCACCGACGAGCACTTTGTTGATGATAAGGTTGGGCTTTATATTGAGCCCGACGCTATCCATATTATGAAAAAATCGGAATATTCCGGTCTTTACGGCGACTATTCAAGCTATAGCGAAGAAATCGACCACCTCTCCG
This sequence comes from uncultured Clostridia bacterium, assembly GCA_945983355.1. GTDB lineage: Bacteria > Bacillota > Clostridia > Oscillospirales > Acutalibacteraceae > UBA737. The sequence goes on from CAMFSU010000023.1 coordinate 32,207, forward strand.
ACATTATCGAGGAGGAATAATAAAGATGAACAAAAAAAGCTTTGGCAGTCAGCTTTTGGCAGCCCCCCACATTGTGTGGTCGATTATCTTTATCGTAGTGCCGCTTTTTATAATGCTTTATTTCGCCTTCACCAATGCTGACGGCGGTTTCACACTTGAAAATGTTAAGCAAATTGGGCTTTATAAAAAGGCATTTGGCATTTCAATTTTATATGCCGTTATTGCCACCCTTATCACACTTCTAATTGCCTATCCAATGGCATATTTTATGACAAAGGTCAACATTTCATCCCAGCGTATGCTTATGATGATTGTTATGATTCCTATGTGGATGAACTTTTTAATCCGCACATATTCTTGGATAACAATTTTAGCCAACACAGGTATCATTAACACATTTTTAAAAAGCATTGGTCTTGGACCGGTAAAGCTTATCAACACCCCCGGTGCTGTTATTCTTGGTATGGTTTACGACTTTTTGCCTTATATGATTTTACCGATTTATTCGGTTATGTCTAAAATTGATAAATCACTTTTAGAAGCATCAGAAGACCTTGGCTCGAACGCCTTTAATAAATTCAGGCGCGTTATTTTACCGCTTAGCCGCCCAGGCATTATTTCTGGTATTACAATGGTGTTTGTGCCGTCGGTTAGTACATTTTATATTTCTCAAAAGCTTGGCGGTAATAAAACCATGCTTGTGGGCGATGTTATTGAATATTTCTTTAACGCAGGGCCCGATTATTATAATGTTGCATCAGCCATTTCAATGGTGCTTATGATAATGATTTTGGTTTGTATGGTCATTATGAACCGCTTTTCAGATGATGACAGCGAGGGGGTAATTATATGAAAGCTCTCTCACGACTTTATATTGCTTTAATTCTTTTATTTCTTTATGCACCCGTTGCTGTAATGATTGTGTTTTCCTTCAATTCATCAAGCTCGGTTTGGGTGTTTGAGGGCTTTTCGTTTGACTGGTACAAGGGCTTAATATCCGATACCACAATGCTTACCGCCCTTGAACACACCCTTAGTATTGCGGTTTCGTCGGCTTTAATTTCCACCGTTTTGGGCACTGCCGCCGCTGTGGGTATTTTGGCAATACGCAAAAAATTGGCATCCTCGGCCGTTATGTCCATAACAAATATCCCTATGATGAACGCCGATATTGTAACAGGTGTTTCCTTAATGCTTTTGTTTATTTTTGTTGGCAATTTATTTGGACTTCACGAATCACTTGGCAAGGCAACCGTGCTTATCGCACACATAACCTTTAATTTACCATATGTTATTTTATCGGTTATGCCAAAGCTTCGCCAAACCGATGCAAACCTTGTGGATGCAGCTATGGACCTTGGCTGCACACCCTTTAAAGCATTTTTTAAGGTTATTTTACCTTCTATTTCAACAGGTATCATAACAGGTGCAATTATGGCCTTTACCCTTTCGCTTGATGACTTTGTAATAAGCTATTTCACCTGTGGTAAATACCAAACCTTACCGATTGTTATTTACAATATGACCAAAAAATCGGTAACCCCTGATACCTACGCACTTTCAACTATAATTTTTATTGCAGTTTTTGTGCTTTTGATTTTGTATAATATGCTTCAAACCAAAAGCGAAAAACAAGCCGCTATGAGAAAGGTGGGCGCCAAATGAAAAAAATAATCAGCATATTTATGGTATTAGCGCTTTTGTGCCTATCACTTACCGGCTGCGGTTATGAATATCAGGAGCTTTCGCTTGTCGGTACCTACACCCGTGATTATGCGGGGACTGAAATTACCGTTTACAACTGGGGCGAATATATTTCCGACGGGTCTGACGGCGCCATTGACGTTAACCGCGAATTTGAAAAGCTTACGGGTATTAAGGTTAATTATCTTACCTTTGAAAGCAACGAAACAATGTATTCACAGGTTAAAAACGGCGGTGTTAAATATGATATTATCATCCCGTCCGACTATATGATAGGCCGCCTTATTAAAGAGGGCGAGCTACAAAAAATTGACACCTCAAAGCTTTCGAACTATAACCTTATCGGCGAGCAATATAAATCCCTTTATTTTGACCCCAAAAACGAATATACTGTTCCCTACTGCGTTGGTATGGTAGGTATAATTTACAACGAAAAGTTAGTTGGCGAGGTTGAAAATTCGTGGGGCGTTTTGTGGGACGAAAAATATAAAGACCAAACCCTTAACTTTAACAACCCGCGCGACGCTTTTATGACCGCCCAAATGCTTTTGGGGCAAGACCTTAATTCAACCAATAAAAACGACTGGAAAGCCGCCGCCGAAAAATTAAAAGAAGGTAAGGCAAACCTACAGTCTTATGTTATGGATGAGGTTTACGGCAAGATGGAAACGGGCGAAGCCGCCATTGCACCTTATTATGCGGGCGACTATTTAACAATGCTTGAAACCAACCCCGACCTGCGTTTCTTCTATCCCAAAGAGGGCACAAACATTTTTGTAGATTCGGTTTGTATCCCTAAAAATGCCGAAAATAAAGATGCCGCAATGCTTTATATAGACTTTCTTTTAGAGCCCGACGTTGCCACCGCAAATGCCGAATATATCGGTTATGCATCCCCGAACACTGCGGTAATCAACAACCCCGATTATTACTATTATCAAAACAAAATTTTGTACCCCGATGAAAAAGATATGCCAAAGGTTCAGTATTATCACGATATTGACGACAAAATTCGCATTTATTACGAAACATTGTGGGTGCAGGTAAAATTGTACTAAACAACAAAAAACGACCTCTTTATGTGAAGTGATATAATGATGGTAGACACAAAAAACGGTGTCTACCATCATTTTTTATGTTAAGATAGAGA
>CAMFSU010000024.1 GCA_945983355.1 uncultured Clostridia bacterium
GATGATGAAACAAAGGAAATGTTCCCCTTTGATTATGAGCTAAGAGTAATTTACACATTAAATGAAAAATCTCTTAAAATTGATTATTCTGTAAAGAACCTGAACGATAATACAATGTATTTCAGCATCGGTTCACACGAGGGTTATTACACACCTGAGGGAATAGAGGATTACGATGTTTTGTTCCCACAAAAAGAAACACTAAATTCTTATGTTCTTTATGGCAATCTACTTTCAAACCAATCAATTCCTATCATTAAGGAGCAAGACTATTTACCGCTTTATGAGAAATACTTTACAGTCGATGCTCTTGTTTTTAAGGATTTAAAATCAAAATCAGCAATCCTTCGTAATAGAAAAACGGGTAGAGCGGTAAGGGTTGATTTTCCTGATGATAAGTATTTTCTTTTGTGGCATAAGCCAAATTCTCCGTACATTTGCCTTGAACCATGGGACGGCATATTGGATATTGTTGGCAGCAGCTATGACATAACAGAGAAGGAAGGTATTATTTCCTTAAATGCAAAATCAGAGTATAATCATACACACCTAATTACTGTCCTTGAATAAGTTTAGTAATTATTTTAATAACTTGAAAGTCTTAATTAGAGAAAGGCTGAAATTAATAAATATTCTATTAATTTTTTGGAAAAACTATGGAAGTTCTAAGTTCTACAATTAACCAAATGCTTGTATTGTTTTGCTTTATGGCATTGGGATATTTTTTAAATTTCAAGGGCATTTTGCCACTTAATACTTCGCTTGCAATATCCCGTCTTGAAACCAATGTTTTGGTGCCGTGTTTGGTGTTTAATACCTTTTATAAATACTGCACGGTAAAAAATATGAGCGAAAAATGGCTTTACATTGTTTACGGTATTGCTATAATGGTAGTATCACTTGTTATTGGCATATTTTTAGCCAAGCTTTTTGCAAAGGACGACTATTTGCAAAAAATTTATACATATTCGTTTGCTGTTGCTAATTTTAGCTTTATGGGTAATGCGGTTGTGCTTGGCATTTTTGGTGAAAATGTTCTTTTTGATTATATGATTTTTACCTTACCGCTTTGTTTATATGTGTATTCTTTTGGTACGGCTTCTTTAATACCAAAAAAGGATAACAAAAAGTTTTCTTTTAAAGTGTTTTTAAATCCAATTTGCATTTCAATGCTTTTGGGCGCAATAGCAGGACTAAGTGGTGTGCCATTGCCTAAATTTTTAATCACCTCAATATCGCAAGCAGGCGCTTGTATGTCACCGCTTGCAATGGTGCTTACGGGCTTTATTGTGGCAAATTACAGCATTAAAACCCTTGCAAAGCAAAAGCGCGTGTATTTAGCGTCGGTTTTACGCCTTATTATTTTACCGCTTATATTTGTTGTAGCATTAAAGCTTTTAAAAACCGATAATACCATAATTATGCTAACCCTTTGTGCCACTGCAATGCCTTTAGGACTTAATACGGTTGTTTTTCCTGCGGCTTACGGCGGTGATACAACACCGGGGGCAAGTATGGCACTTATATCACATTTAATGTCTATAATCACTATCCCGATTATGTTTACTTTGTTTATTTAAAAGGAGAATTTTATGAAATATCTTTTGGGTATTGATTTTGGCGGCGGCGCTTCAAAGGCAACGCTTATTAATACAAACGGTAATATAATTGCCGATAATACTGTCGAATATCCTACACTTTATCCTGAAAACGGTGCTTGTGAACAAAATCCACAAGACTGGATAGATGCGCTTTGCGAAAATAGTAAAGCACTGATTTCAAAGAGTGGAATAGACGCAAGTGATATATTGGCAGTGGCAATTGACTCTGCAACACATACTTCACTTGTTTGTGATAGCCAGTTTAAACCACTCAGAAACGCTATTCATTGGACAGATACAAGAAGCCGCAAGCAAGCGGATAAATTGCGTGAAGATTTGGGTGATGAAATCTTTAAAAGGTGCTTTCATAAGCCCGACACTATTTGGAGCTTGCCACAGCTTATATGGCTTAAAGAAGCCGAACCCCAAATTTATAATAAAACCAAATATATTTTCTTTGAAAAAGACTATGTAAGATATTATCTTACGGGTGTTTTTTGTACCGACTATATTGAAGCAGAGGGCAGTATGCTTTTTGACTGCAATAAAATGCAGTGGGATAGCGAGCTTTGCGAATTAGCTGGTATATCCGTTGATATGCTGCCGCCAATTGTTAAGCCGACTGATATTATCGGCAATGTGACAAAAGGTGCAGCAAAAAACACAGGACTTAAAGAAGGTACACCCGTTATTTGTGGTACAACTGATACCGTTATGGAGGTATTTGCCTCGGGCTCGGTAAATAAGGGCGATATTACCGTTAAACTTGCAACCGCAGGCAGAATTTGTGTTATTACAGATAAGCCATATCCCGACAGACATTTGGTAAACTATTCACATATTGCTGACGGTCTTTGGTATCCCGGCACTGCCACGAAATCCTGTGCGGCTTCATACCGTTGGTATAGAGATACTTTTGGCGGTGAATATAAAGAGCTTGATATGGGTGCTGCAGAGCTTCCTATTGGTTGCGATGGTCTAATTTTCCATCCGTATTTAAACGGCGAATTAACACCTTATGCCGACCCAATGCTTTGCGGCAGTTTTACTGGCGTTCGTGCTACTCATACAAAAGCACATTTTACCCGTGCCGTGCTCGAGGGTGTAGCATATTCACTTTTAGACAGCAAGCTTTATCTTGATAGCTTAAATATCCCATATAACACCATTGCGACTGCAATCGGCGGCGGTACAAAGGGCAAGCTTTGGCGTCAAATGATTGCTGATGCTTTGGGAATTGCGCTAAAAACCACAGAAAGCTCGGACTCGTCATTTGGATCGGCAATGCTTGCGGGTATTGCTGTAGGCGTATTTAAGGATGCCAAAGATGCGGTTTCAAAATGTGTAAAAGAGGTTGATATTACATATCCAAACAGTGATAATACACCTAAATACCGAGAGGTATTTGAAACCTATAAAAAGATTCACGATGCGTTAGCACCGATTTATAGCGAGAGATAATATGAAAATATTAGTTTGTATCCGTCAGGGACTTGACGGTGAAATTAATCCATTTGATGCTTGCGCTTATGAAGAAGCGTTAAGGGTAAAGAATGCAGAAGTTACAATAATTAGTATGGGTGCGCCATCGGCTAAGGACTTCCTTTTAAGATTAACCCGCTTGGGCGCTAAAAGGGCAATTTTATTGTCCGACAATGCCTTTGCAGGCGCAGATACTTTAGCGACAGCTTATACATTGGCACTTGCGGTTAAAAAGTTAAATCCTGACCTTGTTTTTTGCGGCAGACAAACCTTAGTCGGTGATACTGCTCAAACAGGACCTATGCTTTCTGTTTTGGCTAAAACAAGTCTTATAACAAATGTTATGAGCATTGATGAAATAGGGGATACGGTAACCTGTACTACTCGTGATAACGGGACCCAAACTGTTACAACACCTGCACTTTTGACAATTGAGCGTATTAACAATTTAAGATTGCCAAGCATAATGTCAAAACTCGGCGAAGTCGAAATTTGGTCAGCAGAAGATTTAGGTGCTGATATAGAAAAATGCGGTCTTATTGGTTCGCCTACAAGGGTTGTTAAAACCTTTGAAAACGAATCGGGTAAGAGAAAATGCAAATTTATTTCAAAGGAAGAATTATCGCAGGTAATTATTACTGCTTTGCAAAAGCGCAATGATACAATAGTAAACCCTGTGCCAAACCCACAAAAACTTGATAAAGTATTTATTATAGGCGAGGGACCCCGTCCGTTTGCTGAAACAATAAGTGATGATATAACCGTTTTGCCACTTACTAATTCTGAAGATTTAGCAAAAAAAATTAGTGAATTAAAGCCAAATGCTGTGCTTTGGGGTAGTGATTCAATTTCTAAAAAGGTGTCAGCTCAAGTTGCGGCAATACTTAATTTAGGCCTTTGTGCCGACTGTACCTTGCTTGAAACTGATGGGGTAGAGCTTTATATGTATCGTCCTGCACTTTCGGGTAGTGTTATTGCGAAAATTGTAAGCCGTACAAAACCTGCTATGGCAACTGTTCGCACAACTCAAAACGGTGCTGATATAATGGTTGCAGCAGGTTACGGTGCAAAGGATAATCTTGATACTGTGCGTGACTTTGCTGAAAAGTATTCGGCAGAATTGGTAACAACCAGAAAATCAGTAGATAACGATATATTACCATATACTATGCAGGTTGGCCTTACGGGTAAAACTGTAAGTCCTCTGGTTTATATTGCTATTGGTGTATCGGGTGCAGTGCACCATATTGCAGGTATGCAAAAATCAGGCACTATTATTGCTATTAACCCCGATAAAGATGCTCCAATTTTCGATTATGCCGATTTTGGAATAGTCGATGATGTGAAAGCTGCTTTGATATAACTAAAGAAAGAGCGAATATTAATGATAAAAGAACGTTTTAAAACACCGATTTCCTTTTCTTGTGATGTTTTAGTGTGTGGTGGTGGTTTTGCCGGTATATCTGCGGCTCTTTCTGCTGCCCGTCACGGCAAAAAGGTGGTTTTAATTGAAAAAGAATATCTACTTGGCGGTCTTGGCACAGCAGGACTTATTACGATATATCTTCCTTTGTGCGATGGGCTTGGAAAGCAAGTTTCTTTTGGAATTGCGGAGGAGCTTTTTAGACTTTCAATTTCGTTGGGTGCTGAAGCAAAATATCCTGAAAATTGGCTTGATAATAATGATATCAAAAAAAGAACCGAAAAGGATAAACGCTTTGAGGTAAGATATAATCCGCATATATTTTCAATGCTTGCCGAAAAATTGCTTTTGGAAAACGGTGTCGAAATATTTTATGGCACCTATGCAGTTGGGGTTACTAAAAAGAAGGACAAAATTGATACAGTTATTGTTGAAAACAAATCGGGCAGACAGGCAATCAGGCTGAGTTCGGTTGTTGATGCAACTGGTGACTGTGATATAGCACTTTTTTCGGGTGCTCCAACACAAGTTTTTAAGCAAGGAAATGTATTAGCGGCTTGGTATTATTCACTCGGTCAAAAGGGATATAACCTTAATATATTAGGCGTGGCTGATATACCGGAAAACGAAAAAAATGATAATAACAAGGTTGAATTTTTATCAAATAGAAGATTTTCAGGTCTTGATGGCAAAGAAATTTCCGAGATGGTACAGTTATCACACAAATCTACCCTTAACGATATAATAAATAAACGCTTAAACGATTCTATATATATTCCCACCATGATACCTTCAATTCCTCAAATTAGAATGACAAGACGAATTGTCGGTGAATATACCTTGGATGATATTGAAAAACATAAGTATTTCGAGGATTCTATTGGTATGGTGTCCGATTGGAAAAAACGAGGACCTATATACGAGGTGCCATTTTCGACACTTTATTCAAAAAAGGTTAAAAATTTGATTGTGGCGGGCAGATGTACTTCGGTAACCGATAGTATGTGGGATATTATGCGTGTTATTCCTTGCTGTGTGGTAACAGGTCAAGCAGCTGGTACTGCCGCAGCATTAACAAATAATTTTTCAAAATTAGATATTAATCATCTTCAAAGAGTATTAAAACAAGATTGTGTAAAAATACATATTGATGAATTGAAAAATTAAAAAAGTTTTACAAAGTAAAGGTGGTCTTAAGTGGCTGTTGAAAGATTGAATCCGCAATGTATTTCTTGCATGTTAAATAAGCATTTAAAAAATATTCCGGATACTTTTTCTTCTTCACAAAAAACTGAATATATACAAAGCATACTTAAAATTATCGGTAATGCAGATATTGGGATGAGTGCACCTGAAATAGTTGAGCGAATCAACGAATTTAAGTCAAATCATGGCCAAACGGAAGATTTTTCGAAAATTAAAAGATATTTTAATGAGCTAATGCTATCTTTTGAAAAAGAAATTGAATTAAACATTAATAATACTCAAAATCCTTTAAAAGCCGCAGTAAAATACGCTATGGCGGGGAATTATATAGATTTCGGTGCGATGGCAAATGTTCATGAAGACACACTTAAAGAAACACTTAACAATGCGCAAAATATTTGCATTGATGAGGGTGAATTTAAAAGGTTTGAGTGCGAAATCTCTACCGCTAAAAATATAGTTTATCTTGTTGATAACTGTGGTGAAATTGTGCTTGATAAGTTACTTATTAAACAAATTTTAAAACTTAACAACAATGTAAAAATCACTGCTATTGTTCGTGGCAAACCTGTCCTTAACGATTGTACATTAGAAGATGCGAAATATGTTGGCTTAGATGAAATCGTTGAGGTTATTGACAATGGCACTGGTATTGCGGGAACAGTTTTAAGCAAAATTACACCACAGGCATTAAATGCCATTGAAAATGCCGATATTATAATTTCAAAAGGTCAAGGCAATTTTGAAACTTTGCATTACTGTGGTAAAAATATATATTACATCTTCTTATGCAAGTGTAAAATGTTTGCTGAGCGTTTCGGAGTGAATATATTTACAGAAATGTTTACGAATGATAAAAGATGCAAATAAGAAGTAAAGTCAGAACGTCCCTTCTAATTTTGAAAGGACGTTCTGACTTTTATACTACCAGTCTAAAACTATATGTAAACTGCTTTTCGTGGCCGTTTACCCAGCGGTAGTTGCGAGCGAAATTCATATGTCGTACAGGACAGATGTTATAAAACCATCTGACCGCCGATAGAACCAGCTTGTTTAGCGGTGAGATCGCCATTGTAACCCTGCTTTAAGTTAACGCAACTTCGTTAGCAGCTTCCATCTTAAAACGGTTGAGTGCATCTTTTGCCTCAGGTACTACATGTTTAGCCATTTTAATTACTCTCCTATAAAATTTTTGCGTTTGCAATATTATTGTATGATGCATTTTAAATTTCATTAAAGGTAAAAATTGCGAAAGATGTTAAATTTTTATATAGACAATATATGTAAATAGTGCTATAATAAATTATAAATATGAATTAAATTTTCGAATTTAACGATTATTAAAATGCAAGGAGTCAAAAATCATGCATAACACTTTAACTGTTATTGGACAAAAATTTAGACTTGTTGGCGAAATATATTCTTATCAAACTATTACAATTGGTAATATAAATTCAACATTTAAGGTTACATATAGAAAGCCGGATGAAACATTAAAATCATATCTTTTTCAAAAGGTGAATATTCATGTTTTTAAAAATCCGGTTCAAATTATGGAAAATATTGATAGGGTGACTACACACATTCGTGAAAAATATCCCGACCAAATTGCTTTGCATTTTCATCATACGGATGAGGGGCTTAATTATTTTGTTCATGATAATGATTCTTTTTGGCGTGTTGTAAATTTTGTGGATTCTGTTACCTTTAACATCTGTGACGATATTAAGGTTATTGAATCCACCGGTAAAGCGTTTGGTGCTTTTCAAACTCAGCTTTCCGACTTTGAAAGCGCACAACTTTACCAAACCATTCCCGATTTTCACAACACTAAAAAGCGACTTGACACCCTTTTTGCACATATAGAATCCAACCCTTGCGGTCGCGTGCGTGAAGTTAAAAAAGAAATTGAATATATTGCCTCTGTTCGTGAAAAGGCGGCTGAATTAAGCGTTAGATACGCTAATGGTGAAATTCCACAAAGAGTAACCCACAACGACACGAAGTGTAACAATGTGCTTTTTGATAAAAAAACAAAAGAGCCGATTGTTGTTATTGACCTTGACACTATTATGCCGGGCATGTCAATGTATGATTTTGGCGATGCTGTTCGTTTTATTGCTAATACTGCGATAGAGGATGAGCCCGATGTTTCAAAAGTGTTTTTTGACACTGCAAAGTTCCGTGCTTTTGCAAAGGGCTTTATTTCCGAAACACACAAATCTCTTGAACCTGTTGAAATTGAAAATCTTGTTAAGGCAACATTTTCAATTACTATTGAGCTTGCATCAAGATTTTTGGACGACTATATCACAGGCGATAACTATTTCAGATGTGTTTATCCTAAGCATAATCTTGTTCGCACCCGTTGTCAATTACAACTTGCAAAGGATATTGAACGCAAGTGGGATGAGCTTGAGTGGATTATTAAGGATATAATAGAAAATTTAGAAGCATAATATTACCTTTAAAGGAGTGTTTAATATGGCAAAAGATATTACTTTGGTTGTAATGGCTGCTGGTATGGGTAGTCGCTTTGGCGGTTTAAAACAAATTGAGCCCATTGGCCCTAATAATGAGGTTATACTTGATTTTTCGGCTTATGATGCAATAAAAGCCGGCTTTACAAAAATTGTTTTTGTAATTAAGCACGAAATTGAAGCCGACTTCAAAAAATATGTTGGTGACCGCATTTCTAAAAAGGTTAAGGTTGAATATGCTTTTCAAGAGGTTGCTGACTTGCCCGATGGCTTTACTTGCCCTGCTGACCGCGTGAAACCGTGGGGAACAGCACAAGCGGTTTTGGCTTGTAAGGATATTGTTAAAGAGCCATTTGCTGTTATAAACGCTGACGATTTTTACGGCAGAAGTGCTTTTCAAAAAATTGCTGACTTTTTAAGGGAAGACAGCAACGATTATGCAATGGTTGGTTTTAGACTTGTTAATACTTTAACCGAAAACGGCCATGTTTCGCGCGGTGTTTGTGAAATTGAAAACGGCGTTTTAACATCAGTTACCGAAAGAACAAAGATTATGGACTGTAAATTCACCGAAGACGACGGTGAAACCTGGGTGCCGCTTTCGCCCGATAGTGTAGTTTCAATGAATTTCTGGGGATTTAAGCCCGATTTATTCGGCTATATTGAGGATGGCTTTAAGGCATTTTTAGAAGAAAAAATCAATGTTCCTAAATCCGAATATTATTTACCAAGCGTTGTTTCTACCCTTATTGAACGCGGTGAAAAGCAGGTTAGCGTTTTGGTGGCTGAGGATAAATGGTATGGTGTTACCTATAAGGAAGACAAAGAGATGGTTGTTTCCGCTATTTGTCATATGATGAATAACGGTCAATATAATGGTATATAATTTTTATGAGGTGTTTTTATGAATTTTATCAAAGTAGAAAATTATGATGTTTTAAGCGAAAAAGCCGCTGAAATTATTGCAAATGTAATTAAAGCAAAGCCCGACTGTGTGCTTGGCTTGGCTACAGGTTCTTCACCGGTTGGCACTTACAAAAAGCTTATCGAAATGAACAAAAAGGGCGAGCTTGACTTTTCAAAGGTAACTTCTATCAATCTTGATGAATATGAAGGCCTTGACGGTGAGCACGACCAAAGCTATCGTTATTTTATGAACGATAATTTTTTCAACCATGTAAACATCGATAAGTCAAAAACCTTTGTACCAAACGGCAAGGCGACTGATATCCCTGCTGAATGCAAAGCGTATGATGACCGCATTTATGAAATGGGAATTGATATTCAACTTTTAGGTATCGGTTTAGATGGCCATATCGGTTTTAACGAACCCGATAAATATTTCACTAAAGAAACCCATCGTGTTGTTTTGGACGAGTCTACCATTGTTGCAAATGCTCGTTTCTTTGAAAGTATTGATGATGTTCCAAAGACCGCTATTACAATGGGTATGGGCGGCATTATGTCGGCTAAAAAGGTTTTGTTGGTTGCAAATGGCGCTAACAAAAAGGAAATTGTTGAAAAGGCATTTTTTGGTCCTATTACACCTGAAGTGCCCGCATCAATTCTTCAGTTACACAACGATGTGACCGTAATTTACAGCGAAAATTAAAATAGGGGATTGTTAAAATGAGTTTGAAGTCAAAAAGTAAAGGATTTATAACAGAATTTCGCGATTTTATTATGCGCGGCAATGTAATCGATATGGCAATCGGTGTTATTATCGCAACATCTTTCGGAAAAATTACCACAAGTCTTGTAAATGATGTTGTAATGCCGTTTATTGGTTGGCTTATTGGCGATATTGATTTAAGTCAAATCAATATTACATTGGTTGAAGAGGTTGTTGATGCAGTATCGGGCGAGGTTACACAGCCCGCAGTTGTAATTGGCATCGGTACATTGCTTGTTACAATTATCGACTTCCTTATTATTGCTTTTATTGTATTTTTAATTATTAAATTTATGGCAAAGGCAAAATCATTGGCAGAATCAAAGAAAAAGAAGGAGGAAGAAGTTGTTGTAGAGGAACCAAAAGCCCCCACAACAGAAGAGCTTTTAACTGAAATTCTTGCTGAAATGAGAAAAGATAAATAATAGGTTGTAATTTTAAAAGCAGTAAAGAAAAACTTTACTGCTTTTAATTTTTCGTTATACAAAAAGATAATAACCGCAACTTGTATCAAAGTTGCGGTTATTCTTTGGTCCGAGTGTTCTTAACGGATTGGAAATATCATTTTGTTTTTGTTAATATAAAAATTAAAAATGTTATAATACCAGATGGAATAATTGAAAGAAATGCAGGTTGATAAAAAACAGTTGTCATCAGCACACCGAATATAATACTGGCACCTAACCCAAGTATACCTATCCATAGCTTTTTACGTATAATACCAACTATCAATGATAGGCTTCCACAAAAGCCGCCAATTACAATTCCACCTATAATAGATGTTATCAAATTAAATAAATCCATATATTCACCTTCAATGCCTATGGTTTTAGTTTATATGATAGCACTAAATTAAAATATTTTCAATAGATTTTTGCAAGCATCGTGGACGGATATCCACACTTGTTAGGGTGGTCCCTAATACCTCAAACTTTGCTCAAAATAAAAAAATGTTCATAACGGTTAAGTCCGTTATGAACATTCAACATGGTGCGGATGTTCTTAACCAACCTAAATTTCACACTTAAAATCCGGCTGAAGGCTCACATATTTCCTCGCACATTTGCCGACATTGCGTCTCTTTGTTATGATGATAGCACAAGATTTTAAGGAGGCCAAGATTTTATGGAAAAGTACAAATATGATGAAAGCAATGGACTATGGTATGAGTTACAGGGCGACTATTACTTGCCGTGCCTGCAACTACCTGAGGAAGAACCAGTGCATATCGGTGTATGGGGTCAGCGGCACTTGAATTATCTGCGAGAAAACAAGCGGGTTCTTCTCTCCGGCTTGCAGCTCAGTGGCAAATTGAATAGTTACCTTGCTGATATTGACAAACAGGCAGAAGAAATGTGTTCCCGGCTGGTTAAGCAGATGGCAGAGCGTGAGGGTATAACAGAACAGCTCAAGGCAGAGAATCAAATGGAATGGATTCGCCAAATGAATAACATACGAATCAGAGCAAACGAAATCGTATTACGTGAGCTTATATATAATGCATAGATGAACTTGGGGATGGTTTGATTGCCGTCCCCATTGTTATTGCTTATTCTGCGTATATCAATGCAGAAACAATCTATAAATAAAATGCAGTTGCGAGTCCATGTGCTTGCTTTTACTCGTATTTTCGGTTATGTCGGTTTAAAAGGTATCTGAATAGGATTTTTGTCGTTTGGCATCTCTAAAACTATCTTCAAATAACTTGCCCCAAAAACGAGAAAAACCCCGATGAAATCGGAGTTTTTCGGAGGGCATCTTTTTGTTCATAGCGGATTTGATTAAAAAGTATTGAAATACCGGCACGACCACACCTATTTTCTCATATATCCAAACAATAATTATTCCGTACTCATATATGTTGCAAATTTCTTTAAAGGTTTATTTCGGAAAATAGTCTAATTCTCGACAAGCTCGGCATATACCAAATACCTCTGGTAATTGTACGGATACGGATGACAGGTCGATAGGGTCACAAGAGATTTGTTTGCCTGTATATAAATGTTCTTACTGTCATTGGGGTCGATGATCTTGGCTTCTACTACTTTATACACAAGTGTTTCCCAAAAATTAGTTATATAAATTTCATCCCCCGATTTAAGCTCGGTAATTCTTTTAAACATATGGATTCCCTTATACCGCGTGTGGGCGGCAATTACACAATTGGTATTGTCTCCTCCGACAGGAAGTGAGGTGTTGGCAAGATATGCCGCTCCCTTAGCCATATTTTCCATGCTTGCGCCGTTGTAAATAGGAAGCTTAACTTCAATCGAAGGGATAGTTATGTAGCCGAGTATATCGCTGTCAATCCCGTAATCGGAGAGTAAAAAATCCGGTTTTTCATACGACAGCTGGTCGATCAGTCCGCTTTGACCGCTTAAATACAGCTTTTCATTATAATCAAACATTGCCTTGCGCAGTTCGGCATACGGAAGGTTACCGTCATTTGGAGCGGTATTATCCGTCTGAAATTCGTCTGTTTTAAGCTGTTCAAATTGATCAATAGCGTTATTTGCCTGCATATAAAAAGCCACTTTTAAAGCAATAGGATAAGTAAAAAAGCCAATACCGACGATCAATAATATAACAGCTATTATTCTAATCAGCTTTCTCATGCTTCTTCCTCCGCATCAAGCCTTTAACCGCACTTCCAAGGAGCATTAGGACAAACACCGCCGTAATACCGATGGCCGCAATCTTTGTATAGTCCTCCCATGTCATTTTCTTTTCGATTTTCGGTTCTTCGATCAGAGCTTCATCCTTTTCCTCAATTCGTCTGCCGTGTACCAGCAAACGATGGGTGTTCTTACCATAGGGAGTGCAGGTGATCAGAGTCACAAGATCCTCGCCCTCCTGTATAAAAAGAGAGGAACTGTCGTCAGGATCGACTGTCTCGATTTCGTAAACCTGATAGGTTAACGTCTCGTCAAGAACGTGAATACGAAAAATGCTGTCTTGTTTTAGCAAATGCAGATCTGTGAAAAGACGTGCAGACGGCAAACCGCAGTGGGCAGAAAGAACGGCATGGGTGCTTGTGCCGCCGGCAGGCAGCGAGGTGTTTTCCAAATGCCCAACACCGATCAACAATGTTTCTTCCGCTGTTCCGTGATAAATTGGCAGATACACATTAATCGCGGGAATCTCAATATATGCCATTACATCATCAAAAGCTAAAAGCTCAGTATACTCGCCGTCGGTTATGGGGTAAGCGTCCGGATCAAAAGGGTCTGTCAGCACTACGGCGTTTTTAAATAAGCTTTGGTTATAACGGTTAACAGCTTCTTTTTCTTCGGCGATCACCTCAGGAGATAATTTTGACAGATTTTCAGCGTGGCTTGTGATTGCTTTGCTGCTATTTTTTTTGTAAAGATAGTTGGAAACTGTCGGATAGAGGAAAACAGCGATTCCGGCAAGAAATACAAATATAATCAATAAGGTATGCAATGCCTTTTTCACACTGTTTTCCTCCTTTCTTAAAGCTTAAAAAAGGAGCGGCAACTGCTCGCCGCCCCTTTAATAGACACCTTTAATTATTCGTTTTCTTTCGATTTGGATTTCTTGCGAGAAAGTACAAAAAGAACTACTGCGCCAACCATAAGTGCAATACCTATTACTGTGAATATTACAGTACCTGTACCACCGGTAATCGGGAGCTGGATACCGCTGGTATTCTCGATTTCGACGGTGTAAATACCGTTCGTTCCCGCAACCTCCGCATCGGTGAAATGAACCTCTACCGCGTTGCTCAGAAGGTTATAGCCCGTGGGAGCTTTGGTCTCAACGAGATAGTAAGCGTATCTATCACCGTTCGCCTCATACTTTTCAAAGGTTGCGACGCCTAAAACATTCGTCGTCAGGCCGCTCTCCAAAAGGATACCGGCTACGTTCGCATGGGGAATCATCACGGAACTTCCGGCGGCAATCTCCTCCGTCGTAGCGGTCCGGTAGAGATCGAATTTGGCATCGGCAAGCTTCTGATCCGGCTGACCCTGCACATACTTATCAATCTTAATAGCAAAGGTTGTTACATCAACTGTATCGTATTTCTGTTTATGTGAGTTTGCAACATAAGGATAGTTGGAATAGTCAAATGTAACTTTGTTGGTTTCCTTAGTATTTACTTCGGTTGTGTCGTTGTCGTTAAGGGTTGCGGTGTATGTAATCACAAGCTGTTTTCCGCCGTTTGCAGACCAGTGGTCAGCATACTGAGCAGTAGACACGTTTAATTTAAAGGTATATTCTGCGGTCGGAGTTGTTTCAAGCGTATAAGCCGCAGCGGCAACATCCTCTCCTTCAATTTGAACCTTTATTGAACTGGTAACAATAGTAAGTCCGTCAGGAAGAAGGTCGGCAACATAAAAAGATTTGTCGACTGCCTGTGACGCATAGGTGGGAACATCAACCTTAATCGTATAGGTTACCTTTTCGTTCTTGGTTACACTGGTTTTGTCGGCAGTCTTGTCTACAGTTACTTCTTTGTGCTTTGCTGTGAAGGTTACATCGTCGATAACATATTTACTTCCGGAAACGGTCGGTTCAACCTTTTGGAGCATCAACTGATAAACCGAGGTTGTAGAGGTCGGGCGGATAAAGTACTCGCCCATTGCAAGGTTTGCAAATGTGGCGTTACCGTCTGCATCAACAGTTTCAGTTTTTACAGGAGTAATTGTTTTATCTGCAATATAGTTCGGAAGCCCTGCCAGCAGTGTTTTCAGATCATTGGAATCATCTGTGAGCGCCGCAAAAGCTTCTACTGTATATGCAGTGGCATTATAAGAGGTAGTGCCGGCAAAATAATCGGCAAAAGCACTGTTCCACGCATGGTTCAAAGTGTTTTTGGTTGCATCGTAGGTAGTATCAACCACCTTATATGCCGCAAGCACATCGTCTTTAACCGCATTTTCAACCTTGATCGAAGCCTTTGAGCCTTCGACAACATCTCTGGGTGCCGCGAAAACGTTCATCGGCAGAATGGACAACACAAGCAGTGCTGTCAGGATAAGAGTTACCAATTTTTTAGCTTTTGTTTTCATTTTTATTTTCCTTTCTTTTTTTATTTTTTACTTCTAATTTGGCTTATTGTAAACCCAAACAAACCGATTGCCGCTGCAGCCAGCAGCGTAAGTCCCGCCGCTGCATACCAACCGCCGGTAATATTGAAACCGGAAATAGGCATATGTAGCGTCAAAAAGTTTGCAAGTTCAACATTAACCTCCTTTGCTGTAATGTCTTTTATTTTTCCATCGATCAGGGCGGTGTTGCCCGAACCGTCAATGGTTATTTTTAAGGGCGTATCAAGCAGACGGTAGCCTGCAGGCGCCCTTGTTTCGGCAAGGTAATAGTCAATTCCCGTGTCGAGCAAATCTGCAAAAACTGCGGTTGCCTTTGTACGGTCCGCGGATAAGGCCGTAGTGACTGAGGAAATCTTTGTACACTTTATGCTTTTTACGCTTTCCCCATCATTATACCGGATTGTATCTGTCCCGCTGTCATCCTTTTGGTAGATGGTAAACTCCGCACCGGCGAGGGGCACCTTGTTTTCCAACGTTGATTGGTCGCCGTCGATTTTAGAGACATTAAGAGTGAACTTTTTTTCAAAACGCGCGTAATAGGTTGCGTCGCCTACAGTTGTGTAACCGATTTCTGTTCCGCTGTTTTTAAGCATTTCGTCCGGGACTTTATTACCCTCAGAGTCATACCAGCCTACAAAAATATATCTATCTCCCACTGTTGCGGCAGAGCTTACCGATACTCCCGCTTCGTCGGTATGTGTATATATGCTGAGTCTTGCCACGTCATCGTCGTTTGTATTTTCCCACAGGTCTCCGTTTTGTACCTGACGAATAAATTTCTGCGTAACCGTGGGCACAAATCTTGCGTAATAGGTTGCGTCAACGGCGGTTGTATAGCTTATTGTTACTCCGCCGTTTATAAGCATACCCTCCGGGACCTTATTACCCTCAGAGTCATACCAGCCCACAAATTTATATTTTGATCCTGCAGTGGCGGTAGAGCTGATCGGAGATCCGACCGCGTCGGTATAAGTGTATCGGTCAAGATTTGCGATATCGGAAGAATTTGTACCTTCAATATCTGTCCATCCGTCGCCGTCCTTTACCTGACGAATATAGGTCTGTGTAACGGTGTTGGAAAACCGTGCGTAAAAGGTTTTTACGCTTTCCTTTGATTCAACAAACGCGTATTCTTCATTAGTGGTAATAAGCTTTCCGCTTTCATCATACCAGCCGATAAATTTACAACCGCTCTTTGCAAACGCCTTGACGATTACTAATTCGTCAATTCCGGCATAATAGGACTTACCGCCGTTTACGTTATACGCGTCATTGTAATTCTCGTCTGATTTATCGATTACGCTTGTAACCTCAACCGTTCCGCCTTCGGTGGAATCTATGTATTCGCCGTCCCGGTCCAGCTGCGGAATAAAAGCCTGTCTCCAGCGCCACTGTGCCACCATGGTAATACCCTTGTGGACATTTGCGTATAGTTTTTCCTCACCGCTGTCATTCCATATTACACCCGAAACTTTTCCGTTTGCACTTGTGTTGATTATTTTATTTAATGCCAAGTTTCCGTCATAAATTTTAAAATACTGCGCCGCTATTTCCGATGTAGCACCGTCTACATTATAATCACAGGCTATGGTGTGTTCGGCAGGGAGTAAAAGGTCGCCCAATTTATCAGCATTTACCAGCACTGTTTCCTCAGAAATATTGTCTACAATATCTCCCATGAGCTTCCAGCCCAAAAATTTCCAGCCGTCGTTTTGTCCCTCCGCCGCGTGAGAGACATAGGGAGCAACAAACGAGCCCTCATCTACAGTATCTTTGATAGGCTTAAAGCTGTAAACATTCGGGTCTTCATCTAAATGCGGTCTGTCTTCTATAACATAAGGTTTTCCGCCGTTGGGGTCATAGGTGACCGTCGGGTTTTTAATAAAAATAAAGTGCAAATCGGTTGCCGAAGTGATATTACCAAGATAATAGGTATAAATAATATCGCCGGCTGCATTCTTGGTTTTCAGCCATTTACCCGCTTTCTCCTCTTCGGTCAAGCTGCCCGTGTCTTCAATTACATTTCCCGCCAATTTCAAAAATTCGGTTTTGGGATTTCCGTTTTCATCAAGCTCTGTGTGATACACACCTACAAATTCACAGCTGTCATCAACATCTGCCTTCTTTACAACGGCTTGAATTTTAAGGGGCTCACCGTCGGTTACAAAGGTTGAAAGCTTATTGTCAATCGTTACCTCATGACCATTCGTAGCACCTGTACCTCCGCTTGTTCCGTCACTTCCGCCGACAACCGCACTGCCGTGGTTAGAGGTACTTCCTGACAGGGGGTGGAAAATCTGAAAATTAATATTATCAAGAAAGTTGCCGTAGGTCTTTGCTTTGTCCGCAGTCGCAATAGAATCGACATATCCGACCGAAACAAAGCCGAACAGGGTATCGGTCTGCCCCGCCGGAACGGTATAGAAATAGTACTTGCTTAAATCCACCCCTGTATTGCCCGAGCCGTTGCCTGAACCCGCTGTACTCGTGGCATTAGAGCCATAGGAATTCCACGGATTCGTACCGCTTGTCGCCCTTGAGGACGCCATAATCCATATATGCCATTCTTCGGTATAGATTGAACTGGGCGTTAGGCTGAATGCGTTATTTCCCGCGTTATCTTCAAAAGTACCGTTTGCGGCAAATTTTTTACTGTAAACGGTGTACTGAGTAGGCTCTGCTCCCGCTGTAATCGTGCTGACATCTATATTGAGCGAGTCAACCATCTGCATAAACTGGTCGCGCCCCTCCTTGCTGGGCTTTGAGGGATTAACGTCCTGCTTAGGTCCTATAACCAGAGCCATTATATCCTTTCCGTTTCGACCGCCGTGGTCCAGTCCCCATTCGTACACACTCGACGGAGTCGTTTTTACATTCTGGTATAACGTACTCTCTTCGTCTGCATTTAATTCTGCCGCATAGGTTCCGTCGGTAGGAGCTAATTTTACACCATTTATATAAGTGCCTGTATTACTTCTGAATAACTCGATTTTACCCTGAAAAGCCGTTGTATTCCATGAGGGAACAGCGCTCTGATTAGGCTGTAAATAGTTGTCTGTAAAAGTCTGCCCTTCCTCAAAGCTGCCGTTAAGCAACTTTCTGTTATCATCTTCCGTGGCTGAATATACGATTTCCACACAGGCTATCGCTATAATGCAGATTATGGCAATAACCGCGCGCAGGATTTTAGACGCTCTTGTGCCATGCTTTTTATTCACATACTGCATACGCAACCACTCCTTTCTGATCCTCCGATTTAAGCGATAGATAATCCCTAATTAAATTGATTGTCCGCACGCCAACCGGAAGCCGATATTTTAACATTTTTCATAAGAAAGACTGCAAAATTCACACCTTTCTGTGTGCAAACTTGCAGCCGGTCGGTCATGCGAAAAATCGTTTAGATATCATGGCTTTGCGTTTCAGCCTTACTCATTTTCTTATCGACAAGCAGCTTCCAAAGCTTGTTGTAACTGACCGTTAAAGACATTTTTCAGCACCTCGCAAGTAGTATTTACTTTATTATACTACATTCACATCGAAAACACAAGAGAGTTTATCTACATTTTGTTATTGTTTCGCAATGTACATTTTGTTATTGTTTCGCAAAATATTGCGCTTTTCTGTCATACCATAAACAAAACACAAACAGCCCTGATGAGTTTCAGATTTTTGTCTGTCTCATCGGGGCTGTTTCATTTTATGCGGTTACAAAGATACAACCATATATCTCGGTATGCATTTTATATTTGTGTTACGCATAATCCATTCTCCTGCGGAGGCGAAAAAGAAATCACCCTTTTTGTCGGCATAAACATATTGAACAACATCGTAATCGTCTTCGCCGAAGGTATAGTGGATTTTGCCCCAGTCATTGTTATGATCGGCACAGTATTCATAGGTGACTGAGTTATTGTCAGCGGATGTCAACCGCAGCTCTACAATATGGATGTACTCATCAATCGCAAGCTCAATCAGCATTTTCTCATATGCGCCGTTTACAATTTGGAAAGCAGTATCCGGAGACGATAACATATGCTCGGCGGCGAGGTCTATGTAGGCTTTGCCTTTGCGGAGCAACTTGACCGAATTACCGTTTTCATCTTTGCCCAGCTCATAAATACCGTAACATTCCGGGCAAAATCCGAGATGTTCGGCAACCATACTGCGTTCACGGTAATCAAGTGATTCGTAGGCAGAAAACAGGGCTTCTGCCTTCCACTGTTTGAAAAATAACCTTTCCGGATTTGCAGTTGTGTCGATTGTCACATCCTCCGCCGTGCTTTCACCGTCTTCGTCAGCGTATTTA
>CAMFSU010000025.1 GCA_945983355.1 uncultured Clostridia bacterium
CCCTGCAAATTAAAGCGGCAGTGCCTATTACTGCCACATATAACGGCACAGCACTTGCCGAAAGCACGAATTTAAGAAATATTGGCGAAACCTTTTCGGTTGATTTAAAGGCATTTGGCGTTATACCGATTTCTAAAATTGATGTACAGGTTGTGGATGAGCTTCATGTTGCGGTTTTGGGCGTTCCGTTTGGTATGAAGGTTTACACAAACGGGGTTATGGTGACTTCGCTTTCAGATGTTGCCACCGAAAAGGGAAATTTAAAACCCGCAAATGATGCCGGCATTAAGCTTGGCGATTATATTTTGTCGGTAAATGGGGAAACGGTCACCACTAATGAAGACCTTTCACAAATTGTAGAAAAATCAAACGGCAAAAAGCTTAAATTTAAAATTTTAAGGGGCAACACAGTGATTTACATTTCTTTTTGCCCTGTAAAATCGGTTGAAACAGGCAGTTATAAAATTGGTCTTTGGGTGAAAGACAGCTCGGCAGGAATTGGCACCTTAACCTTTTACAGCCCAACAAGTGACATTGTTTGCGGTTTAGGACACGGCATTTGTGACGAAGAAACAGGCGAGCTTATAAACATTAAAAAGGGAAGTATTGTAACAGCAGAGATAATTTCCGCCGAAAAGGGCGAGGTTGGAAAGCCAGGTAAGCTAAACGGCAGAATGGGATATGAAACCATTGGTGAAATTAGTCAAAACAGTCATGGTGGTGTTTATTCGCATTTAACAGGTGAAATTGAATTTTCAAAGCTGACCGAAATCGCCTTAAAGCAAGAGGTTAAAAACGGCAAAGCAAAAATTGTTTGCACACTTGATGACGGCGCACCAAAGGAATATGACTGTATTATAGAGGTGCGTTCTTCGGCATTTCACAGTAAAACACAAAACCTTTTGGTGACAGTAACCGACCCCGCACTTTTAGAAAAAACAGGCGGAATTGTGCAGGGAATGAGCGGTAGCCCTATTATCCAAAATGGAAAATTAGTAGGTGCGGTGACTCACGTGCTTATTGATAACCCCACAAAGGGTTACGGTATCTTTGCCGAAAATATGTTAGAGACTGCACAGTTTGTGGCAGATGAACAATTAAAAGAGGTATCATAAAGGCACGAATCCGTTGCGGAACATTCAATTTCTGCAACGGATTCATGCCTTTATTTCTAATAATTATATCTTTTTGTTTCGGAAAGGTATTGCTTGATACTTTTTCCTATTTTTCGTTTAAATACTGTTCTGAAATAGCCTACATCTGTATAACCGCAGCGCCAGCTAATTTCTTTTTGAGAAAAGTAACCTGTTTCTAAAAGTGATTTTGCATACTGTATGCGTAGCGTATCAAGATAGTCTTTTGGAGATGTGCCATATACCCGATTGAATTCCCGGCGATAGTAAGCAGGTGAAACACACGCCTGCATCGCCAAATTCTCTATTGAAAGTTCGGGGTCCCAAAAATTTTGGCGCATATGTTCTGCTGATTCTATGATCCTATTATCTTTTGGATTGGAAGTAAAACCAACATCATGGGTAAGTTCGGATAAAATCTCATACACAACAGAAGTTATACGGTAGGTTGAGCCGATATCATTTTCATATTTAAGGCATAATGCTTTTGTAAACAATTCTTTGTATTTTTGGGCGTCGGGTACTTTAAACACCTGAATTTCTTCCATTGCGTAATTGATCATATTAAAATGAATTACAAGAATATCTTCTTCCAAATTGTTTCGCTCGTATGACACACCGGCAGGTATAATACAAATACTTGTTGGTTCGAAAGTGATGGTTTTGCCTTTGCATAAATATTTACCTGCAGTTTTTAATCTTAATGATATAGCCGAATAGGTGCGTGCAGGTACAAAAACTTTTTCGTGTTTTTGGTGGTAGTTTAAAACATCTGTAACTGTAATAGCAAGGTTTTCGGGCAGCATTGTATCACCTCAAATTGATTTTAACAGTTTTTGTAGCGAAAATCAAGTGTTTTATAGCGAAAATCGACTTGTTTTATATCGGTATTTCTATATAATTTAGTTGTAATAATTTTTGAGGTGAAAAAATATGAATTTTTGTTCTAACCCAACCGATTTGCGAATAACTGATATGCGCTTTGTCGATATCGACGGAGCCCCCAAAAGGTGTACTATTTTAAGAATAGACACAAACCAAGGTATTTCGGGCTTTGGTGAAGTGCGTGATGCTTCTTCAAAAACCTATGCGCTTATGCTAAAAAGCAGAATTATAGGCGAAAATCCTTGCAATGTTGATAAGATTTTCCGCAAAATTAAGCAGTTTGGCGGTCCATCCCGTCAAGGCGGCGGCGTTTCAGGTATTGAAATTGCTCTTTGGGACTTAGCCGGTAAGGCATACGGCGTACCGCTTTATCAGCTTTTGGGTGGTAAATTCCGTGATGAGGTGCGTGTATATTGTGATACTGACGTTGACGGCAAGCACACAGGTCACGATATGGGACTTGCCTTAAAGAAAAGAATGGATATGGGCTTTACTTTCTTGAAAATGGATTTAGGTATAGGTCTTTTACTTGATGAACCTGGCACACTTAATGCGCCACTTGGTTTTATCGAGGATATGAAAAAATATGCAAGTCATATTCTTAATGTTCAAGGTGGAAGCGTTACTGCAGATATGGTAAATCATCAAAAGAGTTATTCTATTGTAACTACTGCACATCCGCATACTGGCATTCATTTAACTGAAAAGGGACTTGACTTCCTCGAAAACTATGTAAAAGAAGTTAGAGAGGTTATAGGTTATGAAGTACCTCTAGCTATCGACCATTTCGGTCATATCTGCGTTGAAGACTGCATTCGTTTTGCAAAAAGAATGGAACCCTATAACCTTGCTTGGATTGAAGATATGATTCCTTGGATATATACCGACCAATATGTAAGACTTAAAAATTCTACTACCATCCCTGTTTGCACGGGTGAGGATATTTACCTAAAAGAAGGTTTTGAAAGCCTTATTAAAGCAGGCGGTGTTTCGGTCATTCACCCCGACATTTTAACCTGTGGCGGTGCTTTGGAGCTTAAGAAAATAGGGGATATTGCCGACGAATATGGCGTTGCAACTGCTATACATATGGCTGAAAGTCCTGTAGCTTGTCTTGCAGCGGTACACACAGCTGCGGCAATGCACAATGTATTAGCACTCGAATTCCATTCAGTAGATGTTCCGTGGTGGGCAGATATGGTAACGGGAATTGAAAACCCCATTTTCAAGAATGGTTTCATTAAAGTTCCCGAAAAACCGGGTCTTGGTTTCGACGACCTTAACGAAGAAGTGTTAAGACAACACATAAATCCCAATATCCCAGGTTATTTCGAGTCGACAGACGAATGGAATAGAGAATTTTCCAACGACAGAATTTGGAGCTAAAACTTTTATTGTGAAATTGCCGCATTTTACAGTTTATTGAATCAGATTAAATTTAACAAAACATGTATGGAGGAAAATATGTTATCGGCAAAAGAACTTAAAGAAATTTGGCTAAAGGCTGCAAATGAAAAGCCTGAACTTCAAGCTCGTATAAAGGATGGTATTGAGCAAAACCGTAAGGGTGATTTTAAAATTCGTTTCATTGACAAAGAAGGCAATCCCCTTAAAAACACCGAGGTTAAGTTTAATCAAAAATCCCATGAATTCAAATTCGGAGCACATATTTTTATGTTAGATGAGTTTGAAAAAGCTGAAGATAACGCAAAGTTCCGCGAGTTATTTAAGGAATATTTTAACCTTGCCACCGTTCCATTCTATTGGGACGGACTTGAGCCCGAAGAAAATAAGCCACGCTATGATAAGGACAGTCCGAAGGTTTACCGCCGTCCAGCGCCGGAACTTTGTATGCAGTATTGTGCTCAAAACGGTATCGATACAAAGCTACATTGTCTTGTTTACGACAAATTTACACCGAGTTGGTTACCAAAAGATAATATGGCAGAAATGGAACGTCTTTATGAAAAGCGTTTAAAGGAAATTTCTGACCGTTATACCGGCAGAATGGTTGAATTTGAGGTTATAAATGAGACGCTGCTGAGTTATATGTGGAATACCGATTCTGTAATAACCTCGAAAAAGGATTTAAACGAGTGGGCTTTTAATCTTGCAAAAAAATATTTTCCTAACGAAACCCTTGTTATCAATGAGGGAGGTTGCAATGCGGACGTTGCCAATAAGGGAATCTGGTCTGCTTATTATTTAGAAATTGAGAACGCTCTTTTAAAGGGAACTCCAATCGATAAAATTGGTATTCAACACCACCTTTTCACGGGCGCAACTTCTAAAACTGATGAACAGTATGAACGTGTAGTAAAACACGAATATCTTAGTTTTGCAGACCCTGAATTAAGTTTTAAAATGCTTGATACTTTGGGCAAATTTGGGTTACCACTTGAAATCACCGAGGTTACCATTCCCACCTTTGGTGATGGCGAGGAATTTGAGGAACTTCAGGCTGAAATTTTAAAGAACCTGTATTCTGTTTGGTTTTCTCACCCGCTGGTGGATACTGTGGTTTATTGGAATCAGTTTGACGGTTACTGTTATGTAGAAAATGTGAATTGGAACGAGAACAACTGCAGAGGCGGTTTGTTTCATCACGATCTTACTCCGAAAAAATCGGCTCAGATGTTAAAAAAATTAATAACAGAAGAGTGGCATACCGAGGGTGCCCTAACAACTGATGAGGATGGCTATATTGAATTCAGAGGCTTCTTTGGAGACTATGAATTCAATGTGGATGATGAAAAAATCATTGCCGCCTTCGGAAAGAACGGCAAAAAGGACATTGATTTAGTGGCTACGGCAAAATAATAACGAGGTTTGATAGTATGAATTTTAATGATAGAGAAAAAATTATTGCATTAACACCACTTTGGAAAGGCGAAAGATTACCCGACGGTAGACCGAAGGTAGAGGATAAGTACTTAGATGCCCTTTACGGAATGACATTGGAAGAAGTATGGAAACCGATATTTGTACTCGGTTATGAGCATCAGTTTGTTGGCGGCGGTGAACATCCGATGCTAACCTTACATAATGACGACAGAAAGCTTGTAGGCCGTGCTGTTACCTGTACCTATTGTCCCACTCGTCCCGATTTACACGATGTTCAGTTTAACAGGGGTGCCGAAGACGGTTTACAGGGAAACTATAACCAATGGGTAATAGACCACCTATATGAGCGCGATGTAGTTGTTTGCGATATGTATGATAAGATATATAAGGGTACATTTTTAGGTGGCAATCTCACAACTGCACTTCAAAAACGCACTAAAAACGGCGGTGCAGTTGTTTGGGGCGGTATAAGAGATATTGAGCAAATGAAAAAAGTGCCTGATGTTCAGGTTTATTATAGAGGTATTGACCCTACACCTATTCGTGAGTTTGTTATGAAGGATTGGAATGATATTACTAATTTCGGTGGTGCTGTTTGCTTGCCAGGTGATATTGTATTCGGTGCAGGCGGCGGAGTGTTATTTATTCCGTCACATTTAGTTGCAGATGTTGTTGAAGGCGCGGCGAAGACCCACGTTAAAGACGATTTCGGCTTTGAAATGATTTGTCAGGGTAAGTTCACAACGGCTCAGATTGACCGCAACACCTGGAGTGAAGAAATGCTTGATATGTTGCTTGAGTGGATAAAGACAGATCCAAGAGGTGAGGAATACCGTGACCTTGATTGGTCAAAGGAATATGACCTTGCAAGAAACGGTGACCCGGACGATACTCAGACAGCACTTTAATTGGAGTTATAGATATGGAAAAATATATACCTGTAGTAGTTATAAAAGAACTAAGCGAAACAGATAAAATTTTAACTGCACTTAAAAATAACGGCATTAACTGTGCGGAGATTACTTTCCGTACTGCTTGTGCTAAAGAGGCAATCGAATATGCTTGTAAAAATCATCCCGAAATGTCAATCGGCGCAGGAACCGTTATAAATGCAAAACAATGTGAGGATGCACTAGAGGCAGGAGCACAGTTTATCGTATCTCCGGGGCTTTCGGTAGCAGTCGCAAACATTTGTAATGAAAGAAATATTCCGTATTACCCGGGTTGTGTAACACCTACAGAAATTATGCAGGCGTTAGAATTGGGTATTACTACTGTAAAATTCTTTCCTGCAAACGTTTACGGTGGTCTTAAGGCGCTTAAAGCTCTTTCAGCACCTTTCCCGCAGGTTAAATTCATTCCTACGGGCGGGGTAGACCGAAGCAATATTGACGAATTTTTAGCATTTGATAAAATTGCGGCTATCGGCGGCAGCTTTTTTGTAAAAGAATCACTTGAAAAGATGGGAGAAAACTAATATGGCAAGAGTAGTTACTTTTGGGGAGTTAATGTTAAGACTCGCTCCCAACGGATATTATAGATTTTTCCAAAACGACCAAATGCAGGCAACCTTCGGCGGCGGTGAAGCTAATGTTGCAGTAAGCCTTGCAAATTATGGTTTAGATAGTGTTTATGTCACAAAATTACCCAAGCACGCAATAGGACAAGCGGCGGTTGATTCACTTCGTTATTTTGGTGTTGATACTTCTAGGGTTGTTCGTGGCGGAGAACGTGTAGGTATTTACTATCTCGAAAAAGGTGCTTCACAGCGTGGCTCTGTTTGTATCTATGACCGCAAGTATTCTGCAATTCAGCAGGCAACAACCGCTGATTTTGATTGGGATAGCATTTTTGATGGTGCAGATTGGTTCCATTTTACAGGAATTACTCCCGCTTTAGGCGAGAATGTAGTAGAAATCTGTAAAGAGGCTTGTATTAAAGCTAAAGAAAAGGGAGTTAAAATATCCTGTGACTTAAATTACAGAGGTAAGCTCTGGACAAGAGAAGAAGCAAACAGGGCTATGACAGAGCTTTGTAAATATGTTGACGTCTGTATTTCAAATGAAGAAGACGCAAAGGACGTTTTCGGTATTGAAGCCGAAGGTACTGACATTTACGGCGGCAAATTAAACCATGAGGGTTATAAGAGCGTTGCAAAACAGTTAGCTGACAAATTCGGTTTTGAAAAGGTTGCAATTACTCTCCGCACTTCAATTAGTGCAAGTGATAACGACTGGGCGGGTATGCTTTACGACGGCGAAAATTACTGCTTCTCAAAATCTTATCATTTACATATCGTTGACCGTGTAGGCGGTGGCGACAGCTTTGGCGGCGGTCTTATTTATTCAATTCTTTCAGGCAAAACAAGTCAGGAAGCTATTGAATTTGCAGTAGCTGCTTCTGCACTTAAGCACAGCATAGAGGGCGACTATAACCGCGTATCCGTGGCCGAAGTTGAAAAACTTGCAGGCGGCGACGGAAGCGGTCGAGTACAAAGATAAGATTGGAATGTGAAATATATGAAAACAGCATTTGTTACAGGCTCTTCCAGAGGAATAGGCAGAGCTATAGCCATAAGATTAGCACAAGATGGATATAAAGTTTTGGTTCACGGCGCAGGCAATATAGCGAAAGCCGAAGAAACTAAAAGTATTATAGAACAAAACGGCGGCAGTGCAGAGCTTATTATTAGCGATTTAACCGATTTAGATAAAACCCGAGAACTTTGTGAAAAGGTTAAAGAAATTGACGTACTTGTTTTGAACGCTTCTCTTCAATACCGTACACCCTGGCAAGAAATTACGCCGGATGCTTGTTACGAACAGTTAAACTGCAATTTTGTTTCGAGTATGATGTTAATTCAAGCCGTAGCGAACAATATGAAGAAAAATGGGTGGGGCAGAATTGTAACTATAGGTTCTGTTCAGGAAGCAAAACCGCACCCTGATATGCTTGTGTATTCAGCGTCGAAGGCGGCGCAAACAAATATGATGCAATCGCTTTCTCTTCAACTTGCAAAGGATGGAATTACAGTTAACAATGTCGCTCCGGGTGTGATTTATACCGATAGAAATGTTGAAGCACTCAGTGACCCCGAATACGCCAAAAAGGTTACGGATAGTATTCCTGTCGGATTTTATGGAGAACCCGAAGATTGCGCAGGAATAGTAAGTCTCTTGTGTAGTGATGAGGGAAGATATATAACCGGTCAGAATATTTTTGTTGATGGGGGCAAAAGCGTACAATGACAATAAGGTTTTTAGGTCAAAGCGGTTATGTTATTAAAACCGAAAAAGCAGAAATAATGATAGACCCGTATCTTTCTGACAGTGTAAATCGTGTGGCAGGCAGACCGCGAACCTTGCCAATACCCATAAACCCAAAGTATGTTAAATGCGATGCAGTTATTTGCACTCATAATCACTTAGACCATTTAGACCCTGATACTGTAAAAGATATAAATAACGGACAATTTTTTATCACCACAAATGAGGGTAAAATAGAGCTGAACAAACTTGGCAAGGATAATGTTGTTTCGTTAAATGTTGGCGAAAGTACAGTCGTAGGTGACATCGAAATAACCGCTGTTTTTGCAGATCATACTGTAGAGGCTTTTGGTTTAATCGTTAAAGCTGAAAATAAAACCTTATATTTCAGTGGAGATACGCTATACAACGAAAAACTATTTGATATTTCACAATATAAACCCGATATTACATTTATCTGTATAAATGGCAGACTTGGAAATATGAATGTAAAAGAAGCGTTAATAACTGCGAAAAGAATCGGGGCAAAAATAAATATTCCCAATCATTATGATATGTTTGTTTCAAATTCTGAAAATCCGTATTTGTTTTCAGAAAATATTGATGGCGGAAACGTGCTTGAATTTAATATGGAATATGAGATTTGACATTTGTTGGTCCTAATACAACACGTACACTAAAATCGCATTACCTATCATACAAAGAAATCGCGCCAAATTGGTGCGATTTCTTTGCGTATAAAGGTAAAATTAAAGTAATCACTACAAAAATATGTTGGTCCTATTATGTTAGAAACAGCGCAAAGTTCAGTGCAAGAAATCAAAGATGTCGGTTAAAATTTTATATTGTCATTTTCTTCTATTTATGATAAAATCTTTTTAAAGGGGGATTTTACCATGGATATGAACGATTATGGCTTTGCTGAAAAAGACCGTGAAACACGCAATTACGGCTATATTTTGGGCATTTTAATGCTTATAATTGCCGCCGCTATATGTGGAGTAATAGCATACCTTTGCTTTGGCGATTTAAAGGTGATTTTTGGCGATATTTTTTCGCAAAATTCCTTTATTAAAATTATTAAAAAGCTCTTTGATTTTATTGGAAATTTTAAAAAAGATTTGCATTTTACAAAAACCCTAACAACACTTTTTTACGGTAAAATTTTCTTTTTTGCGGCGGCAATTTTGGGCTTTGTACAGGGGGCTTTATTTAAAAAACGAATTAACGATTAAAATTTAAACGCACTTTGCTAAAAAGTGCGTTTTTTATGCATAAAAATGATAAATATGCTTGAAAATATGCATATTTTAATATATAATATATACTGTATAAATTTAGAGAGGTGCTTTATGACAAGAAGACAGGCAAGAGAAGAAGCATTTATTTTAATTTTTGAAAAGGTTTTTAATAATGATTCGGTTGAAGATATTTTAGAGCTCGCCGCCGAAACCCGTGATTTAAAACCAAATGATTATATTAAAACGGTTTTTGCGGGCATTTATGAAAATCTTGAAAAGATAGATGAAATTATTTCTAAAAATTCTATTGGTTGGAGCATTAACCGTATTTCGAAAACCGCGCTTTGCGTTTTACGCCTTGCAATTTTTGAAATTAAGTTTATGGATGATATACCCACACCAGTTTCAATTAACGAAGCGGTTGAGCTTTGCAAAAAATATGCCACAACTGATGACGCTGCCTTTGTAAACGGTATCCTTTCAACCGTTGCAAAATCAATTTAATATGCAAGCGCTGACAGTAAAACAATTAAACCTTTTTGTAAAGTCGCTGATTGAAGGTGATGTTCGCCTTTCAAATGTGACGGTAACAGGTGAAATTTCAAACTTTAAAAACCATTACCAAAGCGGACATTTTTACTTTACCTTAAAGGATGAGGATGCACAAATACGTTGCGTAATGTTTCGTGCTTATGCCTGCCGTGTGCCATTTGCGGTGCGTGATGGCTTAAAGGTAGTGCTTCGCGGTCGTGTTTCACTTTATGAAAAGGACGGACAATATCAGTTTTATGCCGAAGAAATGCACGAGCAGGGTCTGGGTGACATTTCTTTACAGTTTCAACAAATTAAGGAGCGTCTTTCAAAAGAGGGGCTTTTTGATGAAGAAAATAAACGCCCGTTACCAAAATTTCCACAACGAATTGCGGTAATAACCTCTGACACAGGGGCTGCTGTGCAAGATATTTTAAATATTACCGCCCGCCGCTATCCGCTTTGTGAAATAATGCTTTGTCCCGTTGCGGTACAGGGCGAAAATGCCGTACCCTCAATGCTTGATGCACTTGATAGAGTATATGCGCTTTCAAACTGTGATGCGATTATTATTGGTCGTGGCGGTGGCTCGATTGAAGATTTATGGGCCTTTAACAGTGAAATTTTAGCACGAAAAATTTATGAATCGCCGATTCCCGTAATTTCGGCAGTAGGGCACGAGACCGACTTTACAATTTGCGACTTTGTTGCCGATTTGCGCGCTCCGACACCGTCAGCCGCGGCTGAGCTTGTTGTACCAGATATAAACGAGATTTACAATTTTTTAAACAAACGCAGTGATGCGTTAAAAAATGCTTTGCTTTCTAAATATAATTTAAACAAGGCAAAATATCAGTCACTTTGTGAAAAACCAATTTTTGCAAAGCCCGAAATGATTGTTGAGGCAAGGGAAGAGCAGCTCGATTATTTAACCGAAAAGCTTATTATGGTTTTTGCTACAACCTTAAAAAATCAGCAAAGCCGACTTTCAAATGCTGCCTCTAAGTTAGATGCGTTAAGTCCGTTAAAGGTGCTTTCACGCGGATATTCTATTGCGGAAATTGATAATAAGCCAATAACCAGTATAAATGATACTGAAATAGGGGATAAACTAACCCTAAAACTTAACGACGGTAAGCTTGTTTGCACCGTTGATGATAAGGTGATATAAATGGAAAATAACTTTGAAAACTCTTTAAAAGAGCTTGAAAATATTGTGTCAAAGCTTGAGAGCAGCGACATTTCACTTGATGAGGCAATTTTGCTTTTTGAAAGCGGTGTTAAGCTTTCTGACAGGTGCCGTAAAATTTTAGAAAATGCTGAACGCAAAATTAAAACCTTAACCGAATGTGAGGCCGAAAATGGTTAATAAAATTTTTGATTTTTATAAACCTTTGATTGAAAACCGCATTGATGAGCTTTTGCCCGAAACCGATTTTGCTTATAACGAGGTTATAAAAGCGGCAAGATACAGCTTAAAGCTTGGCGGAAAGCGTATTCGCCCCATTATTATGATGGAATTTTGCAAGCTCTTTGGCGGAAAAGCTGAGGATGTATTAGACTTTGCGATAGCCCTTGAAATGATACATACCTACTCGCTTATTCACGATGATTTACCATGTATGGATAATGATGATATGCGTCGAGGTAAGCCATCCTGCCATATTGCTTTTTCCGAGGATATGGCACTTTTGGCGGGTGACGGTCTTTTGACCGAGGCCTTTAAGGTTTGTGCAAACGCCAATGCAACCGATATGGTAAAAATCAAAGCCGTTGCAACCCTTTCCGAAATGGCGGGAATAAGCGGTATGCTTGGCGGTCAGGCGGTTGACCTTTCGTTTGTTAAAAACCCACCTGATATTGATGCTCTTTGCAATATGTACGCTTTGAAAACCGGTTGTCTTTTAAGGGCGGCGGCAATTATCGGTACATACACCGCAAACCAAGATGATAAGGTGGTTAAAAAAGCTGATTTATTTGCACAAAAGGTTGGTCTTGCTTTTCAAATTATTGATGACATACTTGACAAAACTGCCGATGCCACACTTCTTGGCAAGCCAATCGGCAGTGATGAAAAAAATGATAAAACCACCTTTGTCACACTTCTTGGTTTAGAGGGTGCAAAAGAAACCGCCAAAAAGCTGACTGATGAAGCAATAAGCATTATCGACAGCTTTAACGGGGATACTGAAAATATAAGAGCGTTAACATATTATTTACTGGACAGAAATTTTTAAAGGACTTGTTGTTTTGGAATACGAAATTTTAAATAATATAAAATCACCTGGCGACATTAAAAATTTTAACGATAACGAAATTAATCAGCTTTGCGGTGAAATTCGGGACTGCATTATAACCACTGTTTCTAAAAACGGTGGGCATTTGGCTGCTAATTTGGGTGCTGTTGAATTAACCGTTGCCGTTCACCGCGCGTTTGATTCGCCAAAGGATGCAATAATTTTTGATGTCGGTCACCAATGCTATACACATAAGCTTTTAACCGGCCGTTTTGAAGAATTTTCAACATTACGACAAGAAAACGGTCTTTCGGGCTTTATGAAGCCCTGCGAAAGCGAGCACGACCCCATAATTACAGGTCACAGCAGCAACTCAATTTCGGCAGCATACGGCATTTACCGCGCCAAAAAGCTAAAGGGCGAGGACGGCTCGGCTGTTGCTATTATCGGCGACGGTGCACTTACGGGCGGTATGGCTTATGAGGCGCTTAACCACGCGGGCGAGCATAGCGGCAATTTTATTGTTATTTTAAATGACAACGAAATGTCCATTTCACAAAATGTTGGCGGTATGTCAAAAAGTCTTACCAAAATGCGAAATAAGGCGCGTTACCACCGCTTTAAATTTGCTTTTGGCCGCTTTTTAAAGCATATTCCTTTTGTTGGCAAGTCACTTTACAAATTCTTTTACCGCATTAAAGAAACCTTTAAAAGCATTGTTTATAGAAATAACTTGTTCCAAGCGTTTGGCTTTAACTATTTAGGTCCTGTTGACGGGCACAATGTTAAAGATATGGAATCGCTTTTCAAAATCGCCCAAACCTATCATCGCCCAACTGTTGTGCATGTTGTAACAACAAAGGGTAGGGGGTATAAATTGGCTGAAAACAGCCCAAACAGTTATCACGGCGTTTCACCCTTTGATATTAACGACGGTGTTAAGTCAAGCGGTAAAATCACTTTTTCTGACATTGCCGGCCGAACACTTTGTGAAATGGCGGAAAATGATGACACAATTTGTGCAGTTACTGCCGCTATGTCAAGCGGTACAGGACTTTCGGAATTTGAAGCAAAATATCCCGAAAGATTTTTTGATGTTGGCATTGCCGAGCAACACGCTGCCACCTTTACCGCAGGTCTTGCAAAGGGTGGTATGAAGCCGTATTTTGCGGTTTATTCATCATTTTTACAGCGTGCTTATGACCAAATCATTCACGACTGTGCTATTGCCAATTTACCCGTTTGCTTTTTGGTAGACAGGGCAGGCATTGTTGGTGAGGATGGCGAAACCCACCAGGGCCTTTTTGATGTATCTTTTCTTACGTCAATTCCAAACATAACGGTTTATTCACCAACCTATTACGAGGAATTGATTTATACCATTAACTTAACCGCCTTAACCGATGGCGTAAAGGCAGTCAGGTATCCGAGAGGGTTCCAAATTCCAACTAATTTAAATATCGATTATAAGAGTGATTACACAGTTTTGGGCGGTGAGGGCGACCGTGTGCTTATCTCATACGGAAGAACCTTTACAGAGGCACTTAAAGCCAAAGAATTGGATGATAGCTTAACTGTTATAAAGCTTAATAAAATTTATCCGTTACCAAACGATTTGCCACAAAAGCTTAAAAAATTTAAAACAGTTGATTTTTATGAAGAAACCGTTAAAAGCGGTGGCATTGGCGAGCATTTGTCAGCTATGCTTTTTGAAAACGGTTTTAAAGGTGAATACAATATTCACGCTGTTAATAATGAATTTATACCAATGGCAAAAACCGAAGCTGCACTTAAAAAATGCGGTTTAGACCATGATTCAATGTTAAGGAGCTAATATGCCAAAAACAAGATTAGATGTTGCACTTGTTGAGCAGGGCTTTGCCGAAAGCCGTGAAAAAGCAAAGGCAATTATAATGTCGGGCATTGTGTTTGTAAACAACCAAAAATCCGACAAAGCGGGAAACACCGTTAAACCCGACGACATTATTGAAGTAAGGGGCAAAACCCTTAAATATGTCAGTCGCGGCGGTTTGAAGCTTGAAAAAGCAATGCAGGTTTTCCCAATAACACTTGAAAACAAGATTTGTGCCGATATTGGCGCATCCACAGGTGGTTTTACCGACTGTATGCTTCAAAACGGTGCAGTTAAGATTTATGCAATAGATGTCGGTCGCGGTCAGCTTGCTTGGAAGCTTCGCACCGACGAGCGTGTTGTGAATTTAGAAAACACCAACTTTCGCTATGTAACCAAAACCGAAGTTCCTGACGAGCTTGATTTTGCTTCGGTTGATGTTTCCTTTATTTCACTTTATCACATTTTACCCGTAATGCGCACACTTTTAAAGGACGGTGGCGAGGCCGTTTGTCTTATTAAGCCACAGTTTGAGGCGGGCAAGGAAAATGTCGGCAAAAAGGGCGTTGTAAGGGACAAAAATGTTCACATTGCTGTTATTAAAAAAATAGTTGATTTAATAAGTGAAAATAATTTCACCCTGCTTGGTCTTGATTTTTCACCAATTAAGGGACCCGAAGGTAATATTGAATACCTTTGCCATATAAGAAAAACCGAAACCGCTGAAAATTTTTGTGAAATTTCGGCTGAAGAGGTTGTAGAAAAATCGTATAACTCTTTAAAGGAGGAATAGCATGAAAATTGCTGTTTTACCCAATTTAGATAAGCGCGGCGCAAGTGATGTGGTCGAAAAATTAGGGCTTTTTCTTAAAAAAGAAGGGGTAGAGGCATATCTGCCCGATACCATTTGCAGCCCTAATTACAACCACGCACCTGAGGATGAGCTTTTTAAATTGGCGGATTTTATTATCACCATTGGCGGTGACGGCACCATTATCCGTTATGCAAAGCGTGCAGCCCTTGACAAAAAGGCGGTGCTTGGCATAAATGCAGGGCGTATGGGCTATCTTGCCGATATCGAACAAAACGAGCTTAATTTTATCTCAAAGCTTATTAAAGGTGATTATACCATTGAAAACCGAATGATGCTTGATGTTGAAATTTTGGAAAATGGGCAGTCAGTTGGTAAATTTACCGCACTTAACGATGCAGTTATAACAAGTGGCTTTATTTCAAGAATTATTGATATTTCGGTTGCTGTGGGTAAAGATGCTATAAGCTACCGAGCCGACGGTCTTATTGTTTCAACACCTACCGGCTCTACTGCTTATTCAATGTCGGCAGGCGGTCCTATAATTGACCCATCCACCGAAAATATTTGTATTACACCAATTTGTTCGCACTCACTTTCGGCAAAGCCGATTTTAATGAGCGCCGACACAACCCTTTCTTTAAAATCTTTTTCCAAAAAGCGCACTGAAATTTATTTAACGGTTGACGGCAGAAAGGTTGCAAATATAAAGCCATACAGCGAAATTAGAATTACAAAATCGAAGGATTTTGTGCAGCTTATCCGTTTAAGCAACCGTTCATTTTACAAAACAATGTCAATAAAATTTAAAGACAGCAGGAGTGTTTAGTGTGAAAAACAATAGACAACGCGAAATTTTAAATATAATTTCCCAAAAGGTTGTGCTAACACAGGAGGATTTACAGGCCGAGCTTTTGGCTTTGGGCTTTGATGTTACGCAGTCAACCGTTTCACGCGATATTAAAGAATTGCGCCTTATTAAAAGTCACGATGCAGATGGCAATTATCGTTATATTTCACCCGCAGCAAACGGTTTTAAGCGTGATAAATCACATTATGCCGATTTATTTGTAAAATCAGTTATAAGTGTTGATTTTGCGGTTAATAATGTTGTAATTAAGTGTCACTCAGGTATGGCATCAAGCGCTTGTGTGGCACTTGACGAAATGTTTCACGATATGATGCTTGGCTCACTTGCGGGTGATGATACGATTATTATAGTTACCCGAAGCGAACACCACTCGCAAATTCTTGTTGATAAAATTAACAATATTTTATAATTGGCGGTAAATTATGCTTAAATTTCTTCACATTGAAAATATAGCAGTTATCGAACGCTCGGATATTGAATTTAAGTCGGGCTTTAATGTGCTTACAGGTGAAACGGGTGCAGGTAAATCAATTTTAATTGATGCCATTAACGCCGTTTTGGGCGAGCGTGTTTCTAAAGATTTAATCCGCAATGGGTGTGAAAACGCTGTTGTTTCGGCGGTGTTTGGCGACCTTAACAACAAAACTGTTGAAATTTTAAATGGTTATGACATTTCACCCGATGATGACGGCAATATTTTAATTACCAGAAAGCTTTCTTTAAACGGCAAGGGATATATAAAAATTAACAACCTACCCGTAACTGCAACAAATCTTCGTGATATTGCTAACAATTTAATAAATATCCACGGTCAGCACGATAATCAGGCACTTTTAATCCCCGAAAATCATCTTTCTTATATTGATGCCATTGCCAATAACAGTGACTATATTGAGCGCTATTATGATGAATTTAAAAGGTTAAATTCAATTAGAAAAGAGCTATTGTCGCTTGAAATGGATGAGGACGAAAAGGCAAGAAGAATTGATATTTTAAAATATCAAATTGCCGAAATTGAAAATGCGGCATTAAGAGTAGGGGAAACCGAAGAATTAAAGGCAAAGCTTAAAATTGCCGACAGCTATGAGGCAACCTATAAAGCACTTTCAAATGCCGAATTTTTGCTATCTGGCGATGATAATAACGACGGTGCATTAACACAGCTTAGAAATGCTAATAAACAGCTTTTAACGGTTGATGCCATTAGCAACGAGAAAATTGTTGATGCCATTAGTTTGCTTGAAGATTTGCGCTCTGATATCAGCTCGTTTTTAAATGATACAGGTTTTTCGCAGTTAAATTCGGATGAAATTAACCAAAGACTTGACTATATATCCCGTGTTGTGTTAAAATACGGCGGTAGCGAAAAAAATGCTATTCAGTATTTAATAAAATCACAAACCGAGCTTGAAAACATAACCCTTTCGGACAAGCGTATTATCGAGCTTTCAAACCTTTTGGAAGAATCAAAACAGCGGCTTGTGTTTTTGGGCGAAGAATTATCACAAACACGCAAAACTGCGGCGGCTTTATTTGAAGCACAGGTAACTGATGTTTTGAAAGAGCTTAATATGCCAAATGTTAAATTTGCGGTTGATTTTAAAAAGGGTAAATATGCCAAATGTGGCTTTGATTTGGTTGAATTTATGATTTCGGCAAACGCAGGTGAAAACCTAAAGCCATTACATAAAATCGCCTCAGGCGGCGAATTATCACGCGTTATGCTTTCAATTAAAAGCGTGCTTCTTGATAAAGACCCCGTCGGCAGTATGATTTTTGATGAAATTGACACAGGTATAAGTGGTTTTGCCGCTGATAAGGTTGCAAAGCAATTAAAAATTGTCTCAAACGACAGACAGGTTATTTGTGTTACACACTTGGCACAAATTGCCGCCTATGCAAATGAGCATTTGCTTATTGAAAAAACCACCAATGATGGCAGAACATTTACAAATGTTAAATCGCTTTCTTATGAAGAAAAAATCAAGGAAGTTGCCCGTATTATGTCGGGTACCGATATGACTGAAAATTTATATAATTCCGCTAAGGAACTTATTGATAGGAGTATTTAAAAATGAAAATTTATGACGAACTTGTGGCCCGTGGCCTTATTGCACAGGTTACTGACGAGGAAGAAATCCGTGACCTTATAAACGAGGGTAAAGCCACCTTCTACATTGGCTTTGACCCAACTGCTGACAGCTTGCATGTTGGTCACTTTATGGCGCTTTGTCTTATGAAGCGTCTTCAAATGGCAGGCAACAAGCCCATTGCCTTAATCGGTGGCGGTACCGGTCATATTGGTGACCCTTCGGGCAGAACTGATATGCGTTCAATGATGACCGCTGAACAAATTCAACACAACTGCGACTGCTTTAAAGAACAAATGAGC
Source organism: uncultured Clostridia bacterium (assembly GCA_945983355.1). GTDB lineage: Bacteria > Bacillota > Clostridia > Oscillospirales > Acutalibacteraceae > UBA737. Next base: position 18,064 of record CAMFSU010000025.1, read on the forward strand.
AAATTTATTGAATTTGGTGAGGGCAAAGCCCAAATGGTAAACAATGCTGACTGGCTTTTAAAGCTTAATTATATTGAGCTTTTGCGTGAGGTTGGCGCTTGTTTTTCGGTTAATAATATGCTTCGTGCCGAATGCTATAAGCAAAGAATGGAAAAAGGTCTTTCTTTCCTTGAATTTAACTATATGATAATGCAAAGCTATGACTTTTATCATCTTTACAAGGAATACGGCTGTAATATGCAGTTTGGCGGCGACGACCAATGGTCAAATATGCTTGGCGGTACCGAGCTTATCCGTAAAAAGCTTGGCAAGGATGCTTACGCCATGACCATTACCTTGCTATTAAATTCAGAAGGCAAGAAAATGGGTAAAACTGCAAGTGGCGCTGTTTGGCTTGACCCCAAAAAGACTTCACCTTATGAATTTTATCAATATTGGCGCAACGTTGGCGACAATGATGTTTTAAAATGTATCAGAATGCTCACATTTTTACCGCTTGAAGAAATTGACAAGATGGATGAATGGGAAGGCAGTCAGCTTAATACCGCAAAAGAAATTTTGGCTTATGAGCTTACAAAGCTTGTTCACGGTGAAGAGGAAGCCCAAAAGGCCCAAACTACTGCTCGTGCAGTGTTTGGTGGTGCGGGCTCCCACGAAAATATGCCTACTACCGAGCTTTCAAACGATGATTTTATTGATGGTAAAATCGGTGTGCTTTCAATGATGGTAAAAGCCGGTCTTGCAGCATCTAACGGCGAAGCAAGACGCCTTGTTCAACAGGGCGGCGTTGCTATTAACGACCAAAAGATTACAGACCCATCATACGCTTTAGAAATCGCTGATTTCGATAACGAAATCATCCTTAAAAAAGGCAAAAAGATTTACAATAAATATATCGTAAAATAAAATTTAAACCCCCGATTTTTCGGGGGTTTTTGCATAATTTACCATATATACGACACAATAGTTTTAAGGAGTTGATTATAATGGTAAATTTTAATGAATCTAACACAAAAACAAACCTAATGCGCGCTTTTGCAGGTGAATCACAGGCGAGAAACCGCTATACCTTTGCAGCGGAAATTGCCAAAAAGCAAGGTCTTTATGTGATTGAGGCGGTATTCAATCTTACCGCAAACCAAGAGCTTGCACACGCTAATGTATTTATGAAGCATTTAAGCGATTTTAACGGTGAAACAGTTGAAATTGATGGCGGTTACCCTGTTGAAATAACAAATTCGGTTGTAGAATTGCTTGAAAATGCCCACCATAATGAGATGGAAGAATATGGTGATATTTACAAGACATTTGCCGAGGAAGCCGAAAGGGAAGGGCAGATGGCGGTTGCGGCATCCTTTAAAGATATTGCTGAAATTGAAAAAGAACACGCAAACCGCTTCGAGCTTTTTGGAAAGCTTTTAAAAGAAAATAAACTATTTGTTTCCGATGTAAAATGTGAATGGATGTGCCTAAATTGCGGTCACATTTATAACGGCGAAAAAGTACCTGAAGTATGTCCGGTTTGCCACCACGAAAAAGGATATTTCGTAAGAATTGAATTAGCACCATATTGCCAAAAGAGAAATAGCGATTGTTAATTTTTTAACAAAAGAGGTGGGGACAGTAAAACTTTTCCGCCTGACAAAGCACAAATAAGAAGAACCTCAACACGCAATATGCGTATTGAGGTTCTTAATTGGTGCCGGTGGCCGGACTCGAACCGGCACGCTGTCGCCAGCGGTGGATTTTGAGTCCACTACGTCTGCCAATTCCATCACACCGGCAAATTAACCTGACTTTGCTATTATACATTATAAAACTAACAAAATCAAGTGTTTTTTATGTGAAAATAAAAGAATTTTAAAAAAGGTAAAAAAACAGCATCTAATAGAAATTTTTCTAACTACCAACACCTAATCAAAGAAATTTCTATTCGATGAAGGAAATTAAAGTTTTTAAAATTTAAGCAACTTAAAATTTAATTTTAATTAAATACATAATAATTACATTTTCAAAATTACAAGTGCAATTAAACAGCTTGAAGGGTATGCCACGACAATGTTTTGGGGTGTTTTTACATTATATATTACTAAATTGCCAAAAGCTCCTCCCTTAATTAGATTAAATATTCATTTAGTATAATTGGATAAAAAGTTTTAGGGGTGCATTTTTGCTTTTCCCTATTAAAAATTTAACCCCAAACCAAAATTGGTTTGGGGTTTTACTTTAATTTTCTATTGGTGTGACTATTGGTTTTCCATCTTTGTCAAGCAAAACGGTTAAACCGCCGCTGTAACCACTGTTGTGATAAAAATAATTTACACCGGTTTGACTGTCAACGAAAATTTGGTTTTCACCCATTGATTCAGAATAAACCTTTATAAATCTTTTTTCCTTTTTTGACATTAGTACATACCACCCTGTGCGGCAGCGGCTGCTGCAGCATTAGCTGCGGCTGCAGCGTCTTCCGGCTTTTCAGCAACAAGACTTTCGGTTGTAAGCACCATTGAAGCAACACTTGCGGCATTTTCAAGGGCTGAGCGTGTAACCTTGGTTGGGTCAACAATTCCCGCTTCTAACATATCGGTATAAACCTCGTTATAAGCATCGAAGCCATAATTTGCCTTGTTTTCGGTCTTAATTTTATCAATAATAACCGAGCCCTCAAGACCGGCATTATAAGCAATTTGGCGAATTGGTGCTTCTAAAGATTTACGGATAATAAGCGCACCTGTTTTTGTGTCGCCATCGAGTGTTTCAACTAAATCATCAACCGATTTAATTGCATTGATTAAAGCAACACCGCCACCTGCAACAATGCCCTCTTCAACAGCAGCTTTTGTTGCTGAAAGTGCATCTTCAATGCGTAATTTTTTATCACGCATTTCAATTTCAGTCGCAGCGCCAACTTTGATTACTGCAACACCGCCGGCTAATTTTGCAAGGCGTTCTTGAAGCTTTTCACGGTCAAAATCAGAGGTTGTAACTGCTAATTCGTTCTTAATTTGGTTAATGCGGTCAGCAATAAATTTAGAATCCCCTGCCCCATCAACAATAATTGTATTTTCCTTTGAAATTTTAACCTGACGAGCACGGCCAAGCTGTGCAATACTTGTTTCCTTAAGGTCAAGGCCAAGCTCTTCTGAAATAACCTCGCCACCTGTTAAAATAGCAATGTCGCGAAGCATTTCCTTGCGTCTGTCACCAAAGCCGGGTGCCTTAACAGCAACACAAGTAAAGGTGCCGCGAAGCTTATTAACAATAAGGGTTGAAAGGGCTTCACCCTCGATATCTTCAGCAATAATTAAAAGCTTCTTACCTGCATTAACAATTTGTTCTAAAACAGGTAAAATTTCTTGAATATTGCTGATTTTCTTGTCGGTAATCAAAATTAAAGCATCGTCTAAAACTGCCTCCATTTTTTCGGTGTCGGTCACCATATAAGGTGTAATATAACCACGGTCAAACTGCATACCTTCAACCACTTCGGAATAGGTTTCGGCAGTTTTAGATTCCTCAACGGTAATAACACCGTCAGCGCTTACCTTTGCCATAGCTTCGGCAATTAAATTGCCTATGGTCTCATCACCCGAAGAAACGGTTGCGACACGGGCAATATCATCAGTACCACTAATTTTTTGAGAGTTTGCAATTACGGTTTCAATGGCTTTATCAACCGCCAATTTCATACCACGCTTTACAACCATTGGATTTGCGCCTGCGGCAACATTTTTCATACCTTCATTTATCATTGCCTGTGCTAAAACAGTTGCAGTTGTAGTACCGTCACCGGCAGCATCATTTGTTTTAATTGAAACCTCTTTAACAAGCTGTGCGCCCATATTTTCAAACGGGTCTGAAAGTTCAATTTCCTTTGCAATGGTAACACCGTCATTTGTAATAAGCGGTGCGCCGTATTTCTTATCTAAAACAACGTTTCTTCCCTTTGGGCCTAATGTAACCTTAACCGCATTAGCAAGAGTGTCAACGCCATTTTGAAGCGATTTTCTGGCTTCAATGCCAAAAACAATTTCTTTAGCCATAATAAAAAATCTCCTTATTCAACAACAGCCAAAATTTCTGACTGACGGATTATAGTATATTCTTGTGAATCGAGCTTAATTTCGGTACCCGCATATTTAGCAACAACAACCTTGTCGCCAACATTTACATACATTTTAACTTCATTACCGTCGATAATACCGCCCGGGCCAACCGCAACTACTTCAGCAATTTGGGGCTTTTCCTTTGCGGTAGATGCCAAAACAATACCGCTTTTGGTGGTTTCCTCGGCAATTGTTGCCTTTAATACAACATTATCAGCCAATGGTCTTAAATTCATTATCAAATGCCTCCATTTATAATACTATTTCTATAAATATAAAACAATTTTTATTCAAAGTCAAGTCAAGACAAGTTTTTTTACATTTTAGACAAACTTTTATTAACTTTTCATTGTTATTTTTTATGATATATTATTATTATAATAATTGACAAAATATTTTATGTATGCTATAATTTTAAGGAAAATTTATGGGTTCTTTGTGACTGACGGTTAAGTGGAGCACCACGTGAATCAAAGAAACCTTTTTGCCGACCGTCTGGGCGCTCTATTCCTGTTGGATTAGTGCGCCTTTTTTATTATTTTTGTTGGAGGTTTTGCTTTTATGAAAAAAGTCGGAATTATTATGGGTAGCGACAGTGACCTTCCCATTATTGAAAAAGCGATTAACACATTAAAGTCATTTGATGTGCCCTTTGAGGTTCATGTTTTTTCGGCGCACAGAACACCCGAACAAGCGAGAGACTTCAGTCTTAACGCACGCCAAAACGGCTTTGGTGCAATTATTGCCGCCGCAGGCATGGCTGCACACCTTGCAGGTGCTATTGCCGCTAACACTACCCTTCCCGTTATCGGTATCCCTGTAAAATCAGGTCATTTAAACGGTGTTGATGCACTTTTATCAACGGTACAAATGCCATCAGGCATTCCTGTTGCTACCGTTGCAGTTGACGGTGCTGTCAATGCCGCTTTGTTATGTATTGAAATATTAGCTGTGACTGACAGCGCTTTGGCCGAAAAATTAGACCAAAAGCGTAAAGCTGACACAGCAAATGTTTTAGATAAAAATGAAAAAATTGAAAAAATGTTTAATTAACGGAGGAAACAAAAATGGAAAAGAAACTTATCTACACCGGAAAAACCAAGAATGTATTCGAGCTTGAAAACGGCAACTGCCTTTTAAACTTCAAGGATGATTGCACAGGCAAAGATGGCGTTTTTGACCCAGGTGAAAATTCTGTTGGTCTTACAATTGACGGCGTTGGCGATGTTAACCTCCGTATGTCTATTTATTTCTTCGAAAAGGTAAATGCTGCCGGCATTAAAACTCATTACATTAAAGCTAATTTAGATGACACCACAATGGAGGTTTTACCTGCAAAAGTGTTTGGCCACGGTCTTGAAGTTATCTGCCGTTACAAAGCTGTTGGTAGCTTTATTCGCAGATACGGCGACTATATTGAAGAAGGTGCCGACCTCCCCGCTTATGTTGAAATGACCTTTAAAAACGACGAAAAGGGCGACCCGCTTGTTATTAAGGATGCTTTAGTTGCTCTTGGTGTTATGAGCGACAAGCAGTACGACGATATCAAGGTTATGACACAACAAATTACAAAAATTGTTGCTGATGACCTTAAAGAAAAAGGTCTTGACCTTTATGACATTAAATTTGAATTTGGTTATGATGCAAACGGCGATGTAATGCTTATCGATGAAATTGCTTCAGGCAATATGCGTGTTTATAAGGACGGTCAGTACATTGACCCAATGACACTTTCAAAACTTTTCTTTGCATAAAATAAGGAGTAAATAATGGGTGGATTTTTCGGAGTTGTCAGCAAAGAGGATGCTCTTTCAGATGTATTCTTCGGCACTGACTATCACTCACATTTAGGTACACGCCGCGCAGGTATAGCTGTGTGGGACAAGGTTCAGGGTTTACAAAGGGATATCCACAATATCCAAAACTCCCCTTTCAGAACAAAATTTGAAAGCGTTTTTAATGAAATGCAAGGCACAAGTGCGATTGGTTGCATAAGCGATTATGACCCACAGCCCTTGCTTATAACCTCAAACATTGGCACCTATGCAATTTGTGTTATTGGCCAAATCAACAATTACGATTCGCTTATAAAACAGTACTTATCCTTCAGCGGTGGGCACTTTTTGGCAATGACATCAGGCAAAGTGAACTCTACTGAGCTTGTTGCAGCACTAATTGACCAAAAAAGCAATTTTGAGGATGGCATCCGTTTTGCACAAAACTCTATTGAGGGCTCGGCCACTATTTTAATTATGAAGGACAACGGCAACCTTATTGCCGCCCGTGATAAATTTGGTCGACTTCCTGTAATAATCGGTAAAAATGAAAACGGCTTTTGCGTTACCTTTGAAAGCTTTGCGGCCTTAAAGCTTGGTTATGAAATTTACCGTGAGCTTGGCCCTGCTGAAATTGTTGAGCTTTCGGCTGACAACTGCGAGGTTTTAGCAAAACCTGAAAGAAAAATGAAAATATGCTCATTTTTGTGGAGCTATTACGGTTACCCCACATCCTGCTATGAGGGTGTAAATGTTGAGCTTATGCGTTACCGCAATGGTGAAATTTTAGCACAAAACGATAAGGAAAACGGTTTAGATGCTGACATAGATTATGTCGGCGGCGTTCCTGATTCGGGTACTCCCCACGCTATCGGTTACGCTAACCAAAGCAAAAATAAATTTGCCCGTGCGTTTATTAAATATACACCAACTTGGGCCAGAAGCTTTACCCCACAACGTCAGCAAGAAAGAAACCGCGTTGCTAAAATGAAGCAAATCCCCGTGCACGACCTTATAACCGACAAAAACCTGTTATTTGTTGACGATTCAATAGTTCGTGGCACGCAGCTTAAGGGCACAGTTGATTTTCTTTATGAAAACGGTGCAAAATCGGTGCATATGCGTTCTGCCTGCCCACCAATTATGTACGGCTGTAAATATCTTAATTTCTCCCGTGCAACAAGCGATATGGAGCTTATTGCTCGCAGAACTATTTTCGAGCTTGAAGGTGAAGAGGGCGAAAAGTATATTGATGAATATATTGACGGCAAAACCGAAAGAGGCAAAAAGCTTCGCAAAACTATTGCTGACAACTTCAACTTTGCCTCGTTAGAATTTCAGTCACTTGAAGGTATAATCGAAGCCATCGGTTTACCGAAGGAATGCTTATGTACATATTGCTGGAACGGAAAGGAATAATAAAATGAACAATTCACAATCAAAATCTTACGCAGATGCAGGTGTTGATATCACTGCGGGCTACAAGGCCGTTGAGCTTATGAAAAAGCATATTGCCCGCACTAAAAACGACGGCTGTCTTGATGATGTTGGCGGTTTTGGTGGTTGCTTCGGCTTACCTGTTCAAGGTATGGAGGAGCCCGTATTGGTTAGCGGCACCGACGGTTGCGGCACAAAGGTTAAGCTTGCTATTTTAATGGACAAGCACGACACTATCGGTATTGATGCCGTTGCAATGTGTGTAAACGATATCATTTGCGTTGGCGCAAAACCATTATTCTTCCTTGATTACATTGCTTGTGGCAAAAACATCCCCGAAAAGATTGCCGAAATTGTTAGCGGTGTTGCAGAGGGTTGCGTTCAGTCGGGCGCGGCGCTAATTGGTGGTGAAACTGCTGAACACCCCGGTATGATGCCGGAGGATGATTATGACCTTGCGGGATTTGCGGTTGGTATTGTTGATAAAAAGAAAATTCTTGATAACACCACAATGCAAGAGGATGATGTTGTAATTGCCCTTCCCTCAAGCGGTATTCACTCAAACGGCTTTTCACTTGTTAGAAAAGTTTTTGATGTTGAAAACTGCGATTTGAATGAAAAATTCGATGAACTTTCAGGCAAAACACTTGGCGAAACACTTTTAGCGCCTACAAAAATTTATGTAAAACCAATTCTTGCACTTTTGGACAATGTAAAGGTACGCGCTATTTCCCACATTACAGGCGGTGGCTTCTATGAAAACATTCCAAGAAGTATTCCCGATGGTTTTGGTGCTGAAATAGTAAAATCAGATATTAAGGTTTTACCAATTTTTGACCTTTTACAGAAAAAAGGCAACATCCCTGAAAGAGATATGTATAACACATATAATATGGGCGTTGGTATGAGCGTTGTTGTTGCAAAAGAAAATGCCCAGAAAGCATTAGAGGTTCTTAAAGCAAACGGCGAGGATGCTTATATCATTGGTAAAATTGTTAAATCAGACACAAAAATCACAATTATATAAGGTGTTAAAATGAAAAATATTGCAGTTTTGGTTTCGGGCGGTGGCACTAACCTACAAGCCCTTATAAATGCACAAATTGACGGCATCATCTCTTCGGGTAAAATTACACTTGTTGTTTCAAACAACCCCGATGCTTATGCTCTTACCCGCGCGCAAAACAGCGGTATAAAAACCGTTGTTTGCAACAAAAAAGTACTGTCGGACAAATTTGAAGATGAGCTAATCGCAGTTTTAGAAGAAAACAATATTGATTTTATTGTTTTAGCGGGCTTTATGTGCATTTTAAGCGAAAAGTTTACCACCCGCTTTGCAAATAGGATTATAAATGTTCACCCATCGCTTATTCCCTCTTTTTGCGGCAAGGGCTTTTATGGGCTTAAAGTTCACGAAGCCGCATTAGAGTATGGTGTTAAAGTTACAGGTGCTACGGTGCATTTTGTAAATGAAATCCCCGATGGTGGCAAAATTATAATGCAAAAAGCTGTAAATATTTTAGAAAACGACACACCTGAAACCCTGCAAAAGCGTGTTATGGAGGAGGCCGAATGGCGTATTCTTCCCTTAGCACTTGAAAAGGTTTGCAGCGAACTATAAAAGTGAGGTAATTAAAATGGCATTATTTGATTTAAAAAAATTATTAAGTGAAAATTCATACCCCGGTCGTGGTATTGTTATCGGCAAATCTGCTGATGGCACAAAGGCAATGATTGCTTATTTTATTATGGGCAGAAGTGAAAACAGTCGAAACCGAATTTTTGAACGTTTTGAGGGCGGTATGCGCACAAAAGCGTTTGATGAAAGCAAACTTTCCGACCCGCATCTTATCATTTATAATCCATATTTGTCAGCTAAAGACGGTAATATTGATATTATCACAAACGGTAACCAGACAAATACGGTTTTTGATTATTTAAATGAAGGAAAAAATTTCGAGGATGCATTGCGTATTCGCGAATTTGAAGATGATGAACCAAATTATACACCTCGAATTTCGGGTATTTTATATTACTGCTTCCCGCGAAATGTATTTACCTATAAGCTTTCAATTTTAAAGAGCGCCAACGGCAGACCTGTTTGTAATCGTTATTTTTATGATTACACCCCCGAAAACGGTATCGGTCATTTTGTTCATACATATAAATGCGATGGCAACCCCATCCCCTCTTTTTATGGTGAGCCCGAAGAAATTTCAATGCCCAACACCGCAAAGGAATTGGCCGACATTTGCTGGAATAATTTAAATGAAGATAACAAGGTTTCTTTGTTTGTTCGCACAGTTGATTTGAGTAACGGCGAAAGTGAAGAAATCATAATTAACAAAAACAAATAAGGAGAGTTAAAATGAAAGAATTTGAGCTTAAATACGGTTGTAACC
>CAMFSU010000026.1 GCA_945983355.1 uncultured Clostridia bacterium
GACTGCTACAGAAGATTCATTCAGATGTACTCTGACGTAGTTATGGAAGTTGGTAAGAAGTATTTCGAAGAGCTTATCGACAAAATGAAGGAAGAAAAAGGCGTTACACAGGACGTTGACCTTACTGCTGACGACCTTAAAGAACTTGCAAACCAATTCAAAGCTGAATACAAAAACAAAATCGGCAAAGACTTCCCCACTGATCCTAAGGAACAGTTAATGGGCGCTGTTGAAGCTGTTTTCCGTTCATGGGACAACCCCCGTGCAAACGTTTACCGTCGTGACAACGATATTCCTTATTCTTGGGGTACCGCTGTTAACGTTCAAATGATGGCATTCGGTAACATGGGTGACAACTGCGGTACTGGTGTTGCCTTTACTCGTGACCCTGCTACCGGTGAACCCGGCCTTATGGGTGAATTCTTAACCAACGCACAAGGTGAAGACGTTGTTGCTGGTGTTCGTACACCAATGCCTATTGCTGAAATGGCTGAAAAATTCCCTGCTGCTTTTGAAGAATTTAACAAAGTTTGCGCTATCCTTGAAGACCACTATCGTGATATGCAGGATATGGAATTCACCGTTGAAGACGGCAAACTCTATATGCTCCAAACTCGTAACGGTAAGAGAACTGCTAAAGCTGCTCTCAAAATCGCTTGCGATTTAGTTGCTGAAGGTATGATCGATGAAAAGAAAGCTGTTGCTATGATCGATCCTCGTAACCTTGACACTCTTCTCCACCCACAATTCGATGCTAAAGCTCTTAAAGCCGCTACTCCTGCAGGCAAGGGCTTAGGTGCTTCCCCAGGTGCTGCTTGCGGTAAGGTTGTATTCACCGCTGAAGATGCAGAAGCTTGGAACAACCGTGGCGAAAAGGTTATCCTTGTTCGTCTTGAAACCTCTCCTGAAGACATTACAGGTATGAAAGCATCTCAAGGTATTCTTACCGTTCGTGGCGGTATGACAAGTCACGCTGCCGTTGTTGCTCGCGGTATGGGTACTTGCTGCGTATCAGGTTGCGGCGAAATCAATATGGACGAAGAAAACAAGAAGTTCACATTGGCTGGCAAAACCTATGTTGAAGGCGACTACATTTCTATCGATGGTTCTACCGGTAATATCTATGACGGTATCATCCCCACCGTTGATGCTGAAATCGTTGGCGAATTCAAAACAATTATGGACTGGGCTGACAAGTTCAGAACTCTTAAGGTTCGCACCAACGCTGACACACCTGCTGACGCTAAGAAGGCAGTTGAACTCGGCGCTGAAGGTATTGGTCTCTGCCGTACTGAGCATATGTTCTTCGAAGCAGACAGAATTGCTGCTTTCCGTGAAATGATTTGTGCTGACACCGTTGAAGAACGCGAAGCAGCACTCCAAAAGATTCTCCCCTATCAACAGGGCGACTTTGAAAAGCTTTACGAAGCACTTGAAGGCAACCCCGTTTGCATCCGCTTCCTTGACCCACCTCTTCACGAATTCGTTCCTACCGAAGAAGCTGACATCAAGGCACTTGCTGATGCACAGGGCAAAACCGTTGCTGACATTAAAGCAATCATCGCTTCTCTCCACGAATTTAACCCAATGATGGGTCACCGTGGCTGCCGTCTTGCAGTTACCTATCCTGAAATTGCAAAGATGCAAACCACCGCTGTTATTCGTGCTGCTATCAATGTTAAGAAAGCACATCCCGACTGGAACATCGTTCCCGAAATTATGATTCCTCTCACCGGCGAAGTTAAGGAAATGAAGTTCGTTAAGAACATCGTTGTTGCTACTGCTGATGCTGAAATCGCTGCTGCAGGCGCTGACCTTAAGTACGAAGTTGGTACTATGATGGAAATCCCACGTGCTTGCCTTACTGCTGATGAAATCGCTAATGAAGCTGAATTCTTCTGCTTCGGTACTAACGACCTTACTCAGATGACCTTCGGCTTCAGCCGTGACGACGCTGGTAAGTTCCTTAGCGCTTACTATGACACCAAGATTTACGAAAACGATCCGTTTGCTAAGCTTGACCAAAACGGCGTTGGCAAACTTATGGATATGGCTGTTACTCTTGGTAAGAAGACCCGTCCTTCACTCCACTGCGGTATCTGCGGTGAACACGGCGGTGACCCTGTTTCTGTTGAGTTCTGCCACACTCTCGGCCTCGACTATGTTTCATGCTCACCCTTCCGCGTACCTGTAGCTCGCCTCGCTGCTGCACAGGCTGCAATTAAAGAATCTAAGTAATTAGGTTTATAAAACAAATCAAATCCCCACCGAGCAATCGGTGGGAATTTTTGTGTTGCGAAATTACTGATTTTGTGTTATAATAAAATAATTAATCTATATAGTTTACTATATAGAACGATTATAAAATTTGATGAGGAATTAGATAAAATGGAAACTATCAAAACTCGTAAAACTTTTTTGGATTTATTGCGAATAATAGCATGCTTTTTCGTGATTGTGAATCATACGAACAGTGGAATTTTTCTTAGCACTACTCCACAAAATTTAGTATGGTTTGTTTCACTAACATACTTTTTTGTCTCTAAAATAGCTGTTCCCATATTCTTTATGATATCGGGATATCTTTTATTGAATAAAATTGATAGTTACAAAAAATGCCTTCAAAGAATTATACGTATTGTTACAGTTTTAATTGGTTGTGGGTTTATTTATGCAATATATCATAATTATTTTATAAATCCTAACCCCTCTTTTATAAGTGCTATCAAACAATTCCTTACCGTATATATTGCATCTCCATCAAATGCCTTATGGTATTTATATACATATTTGGGAATTTTATTTATGTTGCCGTTTCTTCAAAAAATGGTTTCTCTTATGACAAAACGTGATTACCATATATTTTTTGCTATTTCAGGATTATTCTTTTCTATTCTCCCAATACTAACTCACTATTGTCATCTAATTACTGTGGACGCTAATTTTCAGTTGCCACTATTTGGAGGATATATTTGTATGCTTTTTATTGGCCAATATTTTTCGAAATTTGGAATCAAAAAAACAAGGAGAGGATTTTGTGTTGCGTGCGTGTTGTTTGTTACGATGGTAGCATTTAATGTAATAGCAACATATTTTGAATATCAAAAATCAAGTTCCAATTATTTGTTTTTTGATGACCGCACTTTCTTACCTATAATATTACAAAGTGTTTGCGTTTTTTATTTAGTTTCATTTATAAAAGCACCTGAAAAACTTGCAAAAATCATATCATATATAGGTTCGTGTACTTTTGGTATATATTTACTTTCAGACATGAGTATAGGTTTATTAGAGCCAATTTATGTAATGGCATCTTCATATATGCATCGTTTTTTTGCCGTTATAATATTTGAAATTTGTATTTTTATAATTGGATTAATTGTTGTAGCACTTCTTAAAAAAATACCTTTTATAAAAAAAGTATTATAATAATCAAGAAACGATTAGCTTTTATCAAATATTTCCCTCTTTTGCCAATAGCACCACAGGCTGCTATCAAGGATATGAAATAAGATACAATTTCATAAACAAATTATCCCCTCGGATTTTTCCGAGGGGATTTTTGTGTTGAAGTATTTAAATTTCAATGTTATAATCAAGGCAAGAATTAAAACCCATTTAATAAAAGGTGGTTATATAATGAGTGGCAAGAAAAACGATATCAAAATGTATAATGTACTATTCCCTTTTTGGATGCTTTTATTGTTTCCGCAAGTGTGGCTTATAGTTCTGCCGGGTAATTTCATTATTGACAGTCTTGTTTTAATAATCAGTATGTTTGCCTTAAAAAGCACCGAGAAAAAACAGTTTTATAAACGCCATATATTTAAAATTTACCTGTTCGGTATGATTTCTGACATTATTGGTGCTGCATACCTTCTTTTGTTGATGCTTGTATTTGAGATAGGTGGTATGGGTGATGAACTTTATTTAACCGCACCTGCCGTAGTTATATCTGCCTTTTTAATTTTTATATTCAATTATTTTATCACTTTCAAAAAAACAGACAAATTATTGCGGTTAAAATTTTCACTGATTTTTGCATTAGTTACAGCCCCCTATACATTTCTAATACCATCAAGCTGGTTGTACTAATAAACATTTGCCTGTACCCTTTTCAAAATTCTTCCAATTTTATTTATTATGTGCTATAATAAAATAAAATTACAAAAATAAAAAAGGGGCTTGCTTTATGTGGTTTGTAATGGCACTGTTGTCTGCTGTGTTTGCGGCGCTGACCTCAATACTTGCAAAAATCGGCATTGACGGTGTTAATTCAAATTTAGCCACCGCCATACGCACGGTTGTGGTTGTTGTTATGGCGTGGGGTATGGTGTTTTTAACCAACGCACAGTCGGGAATCTTTGAAATCAGTAAAAAAAGTTGGCTTTTCTTAATTTTGTCAGGCCTTGCCACAGGGGCTTCTTGGCTGTGTTATTATAATGCATTACAACTTGGTTCCGCTTCAAAGGTTGTACCAATTGACAAATTAAGCGTTGTTATCACCTTGATTTTGGCATTTCTCTTCTTACACGAACAATTTACAACAAAATCTATTATAGGTTGTGCCTTAATCGGTCTTGGCACATTGCTTATGGTATTATAAATTTATTTGCTTAAATAAATTTTTGCGAATTTAATTTATGCGAGGGCTTTTTATGACTAAAATATTTGAAAAGCACGAAACTTTATTTTGTATGCTAATGATAGTTATATACATTGCTGTTAATTCGGTTTGTGTGCAAAATTTTGGAAATACAAGCTATGTCAGCTTTATTGTTAATACAATACTGTCCGTTTGTTTAATTGTTCTAATGGCGGTGCTGAAAAGAACCTCTTACTATGGGCTTACAAAAGTAGAAAACGCAAAGCAATATTTATATTTTATTCCCTTAATCCTTGTTGTAAGCGTTAATTTGTGGAACGGCTTTAATATCAACAATTCTACAAGTGAGATAGTATTTCATATTTTAACTATGCTAAATATCGGCTTTATTGAAGAAATTATTTTCAGGGCCTTTTTATTTAGAATGATGGCAAAAACCAATATTAAAAGCGCCATAATTGTAAGTGCGCTTACTTTTGGTGTGGGCCACATTGTAAACTTACTAAACGGCGCAGAGCTTATCCCCACCTTAATGCAAATATGCTATGCAACCGCAATAGGTTATTTGTTTGTTATTATATTTCATAAAAGCGGGTCACTTGTTCCCTGCATCATAACACATTGCTTAGTAAATTCACTTTCTATATTTAATGTTGAAAATACAGTGTCATTATACATAGCACCAATATTTTTAATAATCGTACCGCTTGCCTACGCCCTTTATATAAACCGAATCCATAAAAGCCCAATTTAACAAATAAAACGCGGACTTTTTCGCTATAATACTTTCGAGGTGATTATAATGATTTATACCGAAAAAACAAAAAAAGCGATGGAAATTTGCTTTGAGGCACACAAAAAACAAGTTGATAAAAGCGGTATACCATATGTATTTCATCCTATCCACTTGGCCGAACAAATGACAACCGAAGAAACTACCATTGTTGCCCTGTTGCACGATGTGGTTGAAGACAGCGATATAACATTTGAATATTTAGAAAATGAGGGATTTGATAAAGCGGTTATAGATGCTGTTAAATTGCTGACCCACAAAGATAAAAGCGTTAAATATGAGGACTATGTAAAAAAAATTAAAACAAACCCCATTGCAAAGGCAGTAAAGCTCGCCGATTTAGCACATAATTCTGACATAACACGATTGGATGTTGTAACCGAAAAAGACCTTGAAAGGCGAGAAAAATATTTAGAAGCAATTGAAATTTTAAAAGAAGAATAAAATAAAAAGCCACCGATTTCTCGGTGGCTTTTTGCTACTTTTCTTCCTCCTCAAGCACATTTTGGAGCACGTGCCTGTAAAGGCCACGAAACTGTGACTGTGCTTTTTGTAAAGCGTCAGGTGAAATCTTGCCCTCTTCGTAAAGTTTACGAAGCTTTTTGGCTTTTTTAATGTGTTTTGAAAACTCGCGGTTGATGTTCCCAATCGCCATATTGGCGGTGGGGTCTGAATAATAACCCATTGATTTTTCCTCCCATATTCTGTTTTAATACAGGAAGGCAACAAAAAAACGCCCACCCTGCAAATTGACATAATTATCCTGTAGATAATTATATCCTTTGCAAAATTAGCGTTAAATTTTGTGAGTTTATAGTAGCATATTTTAAAATTTTTGTCAAGTTTTTTTAATAAAAAAATCCATTTTTGGCAATGTTTTATCGCTACCTATTTTATAGTATTTCCTTGACAATATATTATATATAATCTATAATTATTATGGATTATAATGTATATGAAAAAATTTCCTTTTTTCGAAAAACCATTTAAGAAAGGTAGAAAATTAAAATGGCTTTTTATCTTCGCGGGACTAATGTTCCACATAGAAAAAACACCCTTAATAAACCCGTTGTTCGCATACCCTGCCCCAAAACAGTAACTATACCGATGTCTATGCACATTGGCAAACAGTCTATCCCAACTGTTAAGGTTGGTGATTTGGTTAAGGTTGGCACAAAAATCGGCGAAGCAGACGGTTATATTTCCGCCAACACCTATTCAAGTGTTTCGGGTAAGGTTGTAAAGCTTGACGAATATTTAATGTATAGCGGTACAACCTCCACAGCGGTTGTTATTGAAGCTGACGGTGAAATGACATTGGATGATAGCTTAAAGGCACCCGTTATAAACGATAATAAGGATTTAGTTGCCGCAATTAAAGATGCAGGTATTGTCGGCCTTGGCGGCGCGGGCTTCCCCACCCATGTAAAATTTGATGTTGACCCGAGCCGTATTGAATACCTTATCATTAACGGTGCCGAATGCGAGCCACATGTTACAAGCGACTCAGTCACTATGATGACACGCGCCGATGATATGGCTTATGCTTTATCATCCTTAAACCGTTATTTAGGCATTGAAAAGGTAATTATCGGCATTGAAAACAATAAAAAGGATGCTATTTTAAATATGAAAGAAATGGCACAGTCCCTTACTAATTTTTCAGTTGAGGTGAAAACGCTTCCTTCACTTTACCCACAGGGTGGCGAAAAGGTGCTTGTTTACCACACCACAGGCCGTGTTATTCCCACAAACAAGCTTCCCATTGATGTTGGCTGCGTTGTAATTAACTGCACAACACTTGCAACCATCGGTTCTTACCTTAAAACAGGCATTCCGCTTGTTGAAAAGTGCGTAACTGTTGACGGTGGAGCGGTTAAAAATCCACAAAATGTTATTGCACCAATCGGTACTGCCGTTGGCGATTTGTTTGATTTTTGCGGCGGTCTTTGTGAAGAGCCCGAAAAGCTTATCTATGGCGGTCCTATGATGGGTATAACCTTCCCGAATACCGACTCACCCGTGCTTAAAAACACCAACGCCGTTTTGGCACTTACCAAAAAAGAGGCAAAGCTGCCCAAAACTACCGCTTGTATCCGTTGCGGAGCATGTACAAACACCTGTCCTTTCGGACTTGCTCCCGCTTCTATTTCAAAAGCGTATGATAATAAAGATATTGAAGCGCTTAAGGAATTATCGGTTGACACCTGCATGGAATGTGGCTGTTGCAGCTTTGTATGTCCTGCAAACCGTCCGTTAGTGCAGAAAAACAAGTTGGCCAAAGAACTGTTAAGACAGGAAAAAATGAAAGGAGAAAGCAAATAATGAGTTCGTTAACAAAACTTACCATTTCACCGCATATCCACAGCGGTCGCTCTACCGCAGGAATTATGCGTGATGTGATAATTGCTTTATTACCGGTTTCAGTTGCCGGTGTACTTATTTTTGGCTTACGTGCCTTAGCAGTTATTGCTGTTTGCGTTATATCATGTGTCGGATTTGAAGCGCTTTTCAACCTTATCACTAAAAAAGACCAGACCATTGGCGATTTTTCCGCCGTTTTAACAGGTCTTTTACTTGCACTTAATTTGCCCGCAAATATTCCACTTTGGCAATGCGTAATTGGTGCGCTATTTGCAATTATCGTTGTTAAATGTTTATTTGGTGGCATTGGTCACAACCTTGTAAACCCTGCAATTACCGCGCGTGTGTTTATGTTGGTGGCATTTGGCTCTATGGCGGTTGCCGCTTTCCCTGTTGACACGGTTGCAGGTGCTACTCCCCTTTCAGCCGAAAAAATGCCTACTTTAATCACCCTTTTCCTTGGTAATTACGGCGGCGCTATTGGTGAAACCTGTACACTTGCCCTTATTATTGGCGGTGTTTACCTTTTAGTAAGAAAGGTTATCACTTGGCACATCCCCGTTGTATTTATTTTAACAGTGTTTGTTTTCTCTTTCTTTTATAAGGGCTTTGATGCCGTTTCGGCGTTATCACTTGTTATGTCGGGTGGTTTGTTTATCGGTGCAATCTTTATGGCAACCGATTATGTTACATCCCCCGCTACCGCATGGGGTAAGGTAATCTTCGCCGTTGGTGCGGGTGTTCTCACCTGCTTAATCCGCTATTACGGCACCTATCCCGAAGGCGTTTCATTTGCTATTTTATTTATGAATATTTTGACACCTTACATCAGCAAATGGACCAAACACAAGGTATTTGGAACACAGGAGGCAGTAAAATAATGAGAAAAAACATTAAAAATACTGCGGTATTGGTTTGTATATGCGTGGTTATTGGCTTATTGCTTTCACTTACCAACGCTATTACTGCCCCGATAATCGAAAAAAATCAAAACGCTTCCGCTAATGCGGCTTTGCTTGAGGTTATGCCCGATGGCAGCGGCTTTGAAAGCGTTGATATTAAAAATTACACTCTCCCCTCCACCATTACCGAGGTTTATAAAGAAACCGCAAACAAGGGCTTTGTTATAAAGCTTACCACCTCGGGCTATGCATCTGATATGGTTATTATGTGCGGTGTTAGAGCCGATGGTAAGGTTACAGGTGCTAAGTGCTTATCTTCTAACGAAACACTTGGTAAAGAAAAAACCTATGGTGACAGCTTTAAGGATAAGGATGCTGCGGCAGTCGACGCAGTAGACACCATTGCAGGTGCTACGAAAACCACAGCCGCTTATAAAAGTGCAATAAAGGACGCTCTTAACGCTGTTATTATTTTGGGTGGCGGCTCGGTTGATATCCGTTCGGAAGAAGAAATTTTGGCCGATAATCTTAACACCGCTTTACCGCAGGGTGAAAAGAAATTCCAAAAGCTTTTCCTTGTGGAAGTAATTGAAGGCGTTGATGCCGTTTATGTTGCTGAAAACAATGCGGGTTATGTTTGTGTTGTTGGCGAACAATTTATTGGTGTGGATGCTAACGGCACTGTAATCACAGAGGGTGTAGAAAATCCCGAAGCCGTAACAACCGCCATTGCGAAAATAAAGGCCTCTACACTTAAAGATGTTAATTTCAAAAAATATCCTGCTATTACTGATTTTGTGATTTCGGCACAAAAAACCGCAAGCGGCAACTTTGTTGTTGAAACAAAGGGTGCAGGATATGGCATTAAAGGCGGTAACGAATACCACCCTGCATCAGGTGAATATATCATTGTTAAGGTTGCAATTTCCAGGGACGGCAAAATTATTGACTGTATGACAGTTTCACAGGCCGAAACAAAAGGTTTAGGCGATGCCTGTGCTGATGAAAAATTCTACGGTCAGTTTGACGGTAAGACAAAGGAAAACTATACCGAAATCGATGCCATCAGCGGTGCAACACTTACTACCGATGGTTATAAACAAGCAATCGAACGCGCCTTTGAGGCAGTAAAAGTTTTGAAAGGGGGCAAATAATTATGAATAAGAAAAACAATTTATCTGTGCTTCTTAACGGAATAATTAAGGAAAACCCCACACTTGTGCTTATTCTTGGCACCTGCCCTACCCTTGCAACCACCAACACAGTTGACGGTGCTTTTGGTATGGGTATTGCCGCTTTATGCGTTTTGCTTTGTTCAAATATTTTTATTTCCTTACTTCGTAAAATAATTCCCGATAGTATGCGTATTCCCTGCTATATCGTAATTATTGCGGGCTTTGTTACCATAGTTAAGCTTTTAATTCAAGCATTTTTACCCTCGCTTTATGCAACACTTGGCGTATATCTTGACTTAATAACGGTTAACTGCATCATTCTTGGCCGTGCCGAAATGTTTGCAAATAAAAGCCCTGTGGTTAAATCAGCGCTTGACGGCTTGGGTATGGGCATTGGCTTTACACTTTCCCTTTGCGCTATGGCTACAATTCGCGAGGTGTTTGGCGCCGCTTCCTTTGCGGGCATTGCAATTCCCTTTATGCAAAATTATAAAATAGAATTCTTTACCAAAGCACCCGGCGGACTTTTGGTTTATGGCTTGCTTATCGCTTTGATTTATGTAATCACAAAGGGCAAAGCACCTGCCAAAACCTCCTTCTCGTGTCAGGGTTGTCCCAATGCCGCTACCTGCACTATTGAAACCTGTTCTAAGAAAGGAGAGAATGCATAATGGATATGTTTAAAACCCTTATAATCATCTTACTTTCATCGGTTTTCGTTGACAATTATGTTCTCAACCGTTTCTTAGGAATTTGTCCCTTCTTGGGTGTATCCAAAAAAATTAACCAAGCAACAGGTATGGGCGTTGCTGTTACAATAGTTATGCTTATTGCCACCGCAGTAACCTGGCCCATTCAGTATTTGGTGCTTAACAAGCTTGGTCTTGGCTATTTGCAAAATATTGTGTTTATTCTTATAATCGCAACCCTTGTGCAAATGTTGGAATTGTTTTTAAAGAAGTTTTCACCTGCCTTGTATAACGGTTTGGGTGTTTACTTGCCTTTAATCACAACAAACTGTGCTGTTCTTGGTGTTACAATTAACAACATCAATGATGGATATAATTTTATTCAGTCAATGGTAAGCTCTCTCGGCTGCGGTCTTGGTTTCTTACTTGCTATGGTATTGTTTTCAGGTCTTCGCTCACGAATTGATGAAAGCAATATACCCGCACCATTTAAGGGCTTGGCTACCACTTTAATTGCCGCTTGCTTCATTTCGTTAGCGTTTATGGGCTTTGCCGGTGTTGTTGAAAATATCTTTGCTTAAAAACAAGAGGTTAAAATATGGAAATTTTATTTGCATTTATTTTAATGCTTTTAGTGGCTTTAATTGCGGGTGTTTTACTTTCTTTGTTTTCACACTTTTTTGCAGTTAAAGAAAACCCACTCAAAGCACAAATTAGGGAATGTCTTCCCGGTATAAACTGCGGTGCTTGCGGTTATAAGGGCTGTGACGATTATGCCGATGCCTTGGCAAACGGTGGTGTTAGCCCCAGTCTTTGTATACCGGGTGCCCAAAATGTTGCTGATGAGATTGGCAATATTCTTGGAATTGAGGCCGAACCCTTTAAGGATGTAGTTGCCTTTGTTGCCTGCAACGGTAATTGTGAGGCCACAACTAAAAAAGCAAAATACGAAGGTGTAAACACCTGCAAAGCCGCTTCTATGATTTATGGCGGCAATAATAGCTGTAATTTTGGCTGTTTGGGTCTTGGTGACTGTGCATTTGCTTGTCCTTCAAATGCAATTTGCGTTGTAGACGGCATTGCCCACATTAACACTGCCCTTTGTCTTGGTTGCGGTGTATGTGCTAATGTATGCCCCAAGCATATCATTAAAATGCTCCCGCAAGAAACTGCTACTGTTGTAATGTGCAGTAATAAGCAAAGGGGTGCCGATGCCCGTAAAGCGTGTAAAAACTCTTGTATTGGCTGTAAAAAATGCGAAAAAACCTGTAATAACGGAGCTATAACCGTTAAAGATAATTTAGCAGTTATTGACTATGATAAATGCACTAACTGCGGTGCTTGTGTTAAGGAGTGCCCAACAGGTTGCTTAAAATCGGTCTTCTTCCCAAACATTCCAAACGATATAGAATATGAGGAAATTCTTGCCTAATATGGAAAAGTCAAATAACACTAA
Organism: uncultured Clostridia bacterium; assembly: GCA_945983355.1. Taxonomy (GTDB): domain Bacteria; phylum Bacillota; class Clostridia; order Oscillospirales; family Acutalibacteraceae; genus UBA737. The sequence continues at coordinate 11,986 of CAMFSU010000026.1, forward strand.
CAAACGACATATACGAAATGATATAATTTTAGTTGCCCTACTACTGCTTTTTGTTATTGTCGGCGGAATATATCTATTCTTTTTTCGTGCAACCGGTGATGCCGTAAAGGTAACGATTGACGGTAAGCTTTATGCCACATATTCTTTGTCTGAAAACAGAGAGGCAAATATCTATACCGGCAACAATCAACAGCTTAACCGCTTAATTATTAAAGACGGCAAGGCGTTTATTGAAACTGCCACCTGCCCCGACAAAATTTGCGCTGAACATAGGGCGATTTTTCGCGATGGTGAAAGTATTGTATGTCTTCCCAACCGTGTTGTTGTTACAGTTATAAAAAGCGACAAAACCGATGCGCCCGATGCGGTAACTTAAATGAGGTATTGTTTATGAATAATAAAATTAAAACAATTACCTTTACGGGTATATTTACAGCACTTGCGATTATTTTAGCGTATGTTGAGCTTCTGATTCCCCCGCTTTTTCCGTCACTACCCGGTATAAAAATGGGGTTGCCAAATATAATAATTGTGTTTTTGCTTTACCGAAAAAATGTTACTTCTGCCATTTTGGTGTCCTTAATCAGAATTGCGCTTGTAACTATGCTTTTCAGCAACGCAATGGCATTCTTATATAGCTTAGCGGGCGCAGTTTTAAGTCTTTTAATTATGATTTTACTGCGTAAATTAAATTTTTTATCGGTTGTTGGTGTTAGCATTGCGGGTGCAGTTGCACACAACATAGGTCAAATTTTAATGGCAATGCTGCTGCTTGACAGCAGTGAGCTTGGTTTCTATCTTATAGCTCTTATTTTTTCGGGCATCATTGCAGGTATTTTTGTGGGACTTTGCGGTGCACTTTTAATTAATAAGTTTCCCTCAAAATTTCATTAGTAATTGACAAAAATGGTATATTATTGTAAAATCACTATGTACACATAAAAAATATTTTTTAGGAGAAAAAATTATGAAAAAGTTTTTATCAATAACTCTTGTGGCACTTTTAATTGTGTCAATGTTCTTGATGGCAGGCTGCGGTGGCAAAAATGCCACTTTGAAATTTGGCGCAGGCGTTTATGTGAGCACTCCCACTACAACAGATGCTACCGCCGACAAAGAAGGTACCGGTAAGGTTGATGTTACTGTTGCCGCTGTAACTATTGATGCTGATGGCAAAATCGTTGCTTGCCAGCTTGACACAATGAGCAATTCAGTAAGCTTTGACAAAGACGGTAAAGCAATTGCTAACCAAAGCTTTACAACAAAGCATGAAGCCGGTAAGGATTACAATATGGTAACCTATGGCGGTGCGAAAAAAGAATGGTTTGAACAAGCTGATGCTTTTGAAACCGTTGTTGCAGGTAAAACACTTGACGAAGTTAAAGTATTAGTAGCCGAAGGTAACAAAGGCAACAGCGATGTTGTAAATGCCGGCTGCACCATTATGATTCACGAATTTGTTGGCGCTATTGAAAAGGCATATAACGCTGCTAAAGATTCTGATGTAACTGCTGAAAACACACTTAAAGTAACCGCTGTAACTGAGCAAACCTGCACCGATGCTACTGCTGAAAAAGATGGTAGCAACAAGGTTTCTACCACTGTTTTTGCAGCTGCAGTTGATGCTGACGGTAAAGTAGTTACCGCTTCAAGCGACTGTGTTGAAGTTTCCTTCACATTTAGCAAAAAAGGTGCTTCTACCCTTGACACCACAAAGGCAGTTCTTTCTAAAAAGGAACAAGGCACAAACTATGGCATGGTAACCTATGCCGGCTCTGCTAAGGAATGGTTTGAACAAGCCGCTGCTTTTGATGCTGCTTGTGTTGGTAAGACCGCTACCGAAATTAAAGCCCTTATGGCTAACGACGGTAAAGGCGTTGAAGATTTACAAAATGCCGGTTGCACAATCTATGTAACAGGTTTTGTAAAAGCTGCTGAAAAAATCGGCTAAAAATTAAATAATTTTAAAAAAGGGGGAGCTTTCCCCCCTTTTTGTTTATTTGAAATAATTATGAAACAAAATTTTAAGTATAAAGTTATTGTGGTTTTAATGCTTTTTTGCATGTCGCTTTGCTCTTGCAAGCCAGAGCAACAAAAAAGCAAATACACCGCCCACTCTTTCGACTATTTCGACACGGTGACAACTATAACAGGTTATGAAACCTCGCAGGCAGAATTTGATAAGGTTTCAAATGAAATTTTTTCACAGCTTGCCGAATATCATAAGTTATATACCATTTATCACCGCTTTGACGGGATGGAAAATCTTTGTACCATAAACGAGGTTAAAGATGGTGCTCACCGCACTGTAAAGGTTGACCGCCGAATTATTGATATGCTGCTTTATGCAAAGGAAATGTACAATAAAACCGACGGTATGCTAAATATTGCTATGGGCAGTGTTTTATCCTTGTGGCATGATTATCGCACAATCGGTAAGGATGACCCCGAAAATGCCTCCCTACCCCCTATGACTCAGCTTTTAGAGGCCGCAAAGCACACCGATATTAACAAGGTTTTAATTGATGAAGAAAACTTAACCGTAACATTAGCTGACCCGTTAATGAAGCTTGATGTAGGTGCCATCGCAAAGGGCTATGCTACTGAGCAAATTGCCCTTTATCTTGAAGAAGAAGGCATTAGCGGTTATCTTTTAAATATCGGTGGAAATGTGCGCGCTATCGGTTCAAAGCCCGATGGTAGTGATTGGCTTGTTGGTATTGAAAACGCCAATAAAGACGATTATTTGGCATATTTGCAAATATCTAATAAATCTGTCGTTACAAGCGGCTCGTACCAGCGTTATTACACCGTTGACGGTAAGCGTTATCATCATATTATCCACCCTGACACACTAATGCCCGCCACCGAATTTACATCGGTTTCCATCCTTTGTAAAGATTCAGGCCTTGGCGATGCTCTGTCAACAGCAATTTTCTGTATGCCCCTTGAAAAAGGAAAAATCTTAATTGAAGGTATGAATGAGGTCGAGGCAATGTGGGTAAGCGTTGACGGCAAAATTACCGTGTCATCAGGTTGGAACAAGTATATAAAAAAATAGAAAGAAGTTTACTTTATGTTAGAAATTTTTTTGGCTCACTATAAGGACTTTCTTTATATTATTTCAGAAATATCCGCATATACATTAGAATTTGTAGGAATTCTTATTATAATTGTCGGCTCTACCCGCGCTTTAGTACGGATTGTTAAATGCCTTAGAAAAAAGACACCGTTTCACGTGGTTGTTGATTTAGGCAAAGCACTTTCATTGGCGCTTGAATTTAAAATGGGCGCTGAAATTATTAAAACTGTTATCGTTCACAATTTGGAGGAGCTTTCCATTTTAGGTGTCGTAATTTTAATCCGTGCTTTGTTGGCATTTATTATTCATTGGGAGATTAAGGCCGAAGAAAAAGATACCGCCATTAAAGAACGAAAAGAAAAGTTGGCAAAAGAAATAAAGGAATGATAAAATAATGAAAAAAAGAAATTTAGGTATTTCGGCAATATTTTTCGTTGCATTTGTTTTGTGGACAGTTGCCGTTTGCCTTTTTGATGTAAAACCCGTCGGCCCAGAGAATTCGGCGGTTGGCTTTTCAGCACTAAATGTTATGTTTCACAGCTTTACGGGCGAGCATTTGTGGCTTTATGACATTAGTGACCTTTTAAGCATTATCCCGCTTTTAAGCGTAGTCGGCTTTGCATTTTTAGGCCTTTGGCAGTTAATTAAAAGAAAAAGTGTTTTAAAGGTTGATAAGGACATCATTGCCCTTGGTGTTTATTATATTGTTGTAATTGCCCTTTTCCTCTTCTTTGAGGTGGTTGTAATAAACTACCGCCCAATGCTAATTGAAGGCGTCTTAGAGGCATCCTACCCATCCTCAACCACGCTTCTTTGTCTTACTGTTATGCCATCTGTTATTATTGGTCTTAAAGACCGCATTAAAAACAAAAAATTTGCTTTTTTATTTAATACAATAATTATCTTATTCACCGCATTTATGGTAATATCAAGAATAATTTCAGGTGTTCATTGGATAACTGATATAATAGGCGGCATACTTTTAAGCACCGCACTTGTTGTGCTTTTAAATGAAGTAACCAAAAAACTTAAAAACTAATAAAAAATGACCGATTTAAAATCGGTCATTTTTTTATTTTATAGTGTCGGCAATTTTATAAATTAAGTCCTTGCTTTTTTCAAAGCCAAGGCAGGGGTCGGTGATTGATTTACCATAGCAATGCTCACCTATTTTTTGTGCGCCATCTTCGATGTAGCTTTCAATCATAAGGCCCTTAACCATATTTCTAATATCGCTATTGTGATTACAGCTGTAAATAACATCCTTCGCAATTCTAACCTGTTCAAGATATTTCTTGCCTGAATTTGCGTGGTTACAGTCAATAATAGCCGCGGGGTTTAGAAGGTTGGTTTTAGCATAAAGATTATAAAGGTTTTGTAAATCCTCGTAATGATAATTTGAAACGCATTTACCTGTATTATCTACATAACCTCGCATAATAGCGTGGGCTAACGGGTTGCCTGTGCTTTCAACCTCCCATCCACGATAAATAAAGGTGTGGGAATGTTGCGCAGCAGTAACTGAATTCATCATAACCGACAAATCACCGCTTGTTGGGTTTTTCATACCAACGGGGACTGAAATACCGCTGGCGGTCAGGCGGTGCTGCTGGTTTTCAACCGAGCGCGCACCAACAGCCACATAAGAAAGCAGGTCGGAAAGGTAACGATAATTATCGGGATAAAGCATTTCATCCGCACAGGTAAAACCAAAATCCTTAAGGGCGGACATATGCAAATCACGAATCGCCAAAATACCCTCTAACATATCGGGGGTTTTATCGGGGTCGGGCTGGTGAAGCATACCCTTATATCCATCCCCGGTGGTGCGGGGCTTATTTGTATAAATTCTTGGGATAATTAAAATCTTATTCTCTACCTCATCCGCAACCTTTTTAAGTTGGCCGATATAGTCAAGCACGCTTTCCTTGCTGTCGGCCGAGCATGGTCCAATGATAAGAATAAATTTGTTGCTTTTGCCTTCAAAAATATCCTTAATTTCGGCATCTCTTTCGTCTTTTATTTTAGCCAAATCCTCTGTTACGGGATAGCGTGTTTTGATTTGTTGCGGTATTGGTAATTTTCTTTTAAAATCTAAACTCATTTTTTATCAAACCTCTTTCGGCGATAGGTGGAAAGGCGCATCATTTCACGCATACCTTCCCTATCTTCTGCTTTTATTTTATCATATAATTCATCAAACGATTTTCTAAAGCATTCCATTTCATTAAGCAAGTAATCTTTATTGTTTAAGAAAAGCTCGCTCCACATTTCATCGTTGATTTGAGCAATTCGGGTTAAATCTCTGAAAGAGTCACCCGTGTAATATTCCATACCCGAAATATTATTACAGCACATAAGCGACACCGCTATGCAGTGGGTAAGCTGTGACAAAAAGGCAATCATTTTGTCGTGGCTTTCTACCGAAAGCTCTGCAACACGCTTAAAGCCCAAGGTTTCGCCAAGCTCACAGCAAAGTTCAATCGCTTTGTGGGTGTTTTTGTCGGTTGGTACAACAATATAGTTAGCTTCAACAAAATCAACACCGCCACAATGTCTGACACCGCTCATTTCACGACCTGCCATTGGGTGCGCCGCAATAAATTCAACATCAGGCCTTAGCATATCTTGAATTTTATAAACAATACTGCCCTTTACACCTGTGACATCAGTAATTATTGCACCGCTTTTTAAAAGGGACTGATTTTTTTCAATCCATTCAACAAATATATGCGGATACAGCGCAAAAATAACCAAATCCGCCTTACCTATAATTTTTGAATCAAGCTCGATTGTGCCCTCATCAATTATTCCCTCATTAAGTGCAAAATCAATATCCTCTTGATTTTTGGTTACAGCAGCAACCTTAAAGCCCTTTTGCTTTAAAACTGTGGCATAGCTGCCACCCAAAAGACCAAGGCCGACAATTAAAATATTCAATTCTTTACTAAGCTTCATTTAAATTCACAACCTCAGTTTTAATGCCAATAGAATTTAGGCGCAAAAAATAATCAGGAAAGCTTTTGCTTACCGCCTGGGCACCATAAATTTCACCGCCATATACACTGCATATAACCGAAAGTGCCATTGCAATTCGGTGGTCATTATGAGATGAAAGCGGAGCTGTAGGTGCGTGTAATTCACATCTTTTTACTATTATTTCGTTTTCTTTAACCTGCACCTTAGCGCCAAATTTTAAAAGCTCCTCTGCCATTGTGGCACCGCGGTCGCTTTCTTTAATTCTAAGGCGATGTGTACCAACAAATTTTGCACCGTTTTTAAGTGCAGCGACAGTAATAAGCACAGGTGCCAAATCGGGACAGTCGCTTATATCGAGCACGGGGCAACCGTTTTCAATTTCGCTCATCATTTGTTTATAGACCCTATCCCCTTGGGCGCTTGTTTTTGAAAGGTTAGAAACCGCAACATTACCGCCAATTAAATTAAACGCTTCAAAAAAAGCGGCATTTGAATAATCACCCTCTACCTTTAAGGTGCGGTTTTTAAAGGTTTGACCGCCTTTGATATAAAAGGTACGTTCATCATAACGGGTAATTCTAACGCCAAAATCAGCAAGTGCCTTAATGGTTAAATTTAGGTAAGAGCTGCTTTCAATTCCGTTTGTAATTTCAATAATACTATCACCGGATAAAAGTGGTAAAACAAACATTAAACCGCTTATAAACTGGCTTGAAATGTCACCGCGAATTATATATTTACCCGCCCCTAATTTTCCGCAAAGCGAAACCGAGGTCTTGCTTTGTATAAAGGTAATGCCTTGGTTTTTGCAAATTTCTTCATAAACCGAAAGCGACCTTTCAAAAAGTCGGGCTGTTCCATTTATTGTAAAGGGACTGCCAAAAAGTAAGCAAAGAGGTATTAAAAACCTTAATGTACTGCCGCTTTCGCCCGCTGACATAGTTTGGCTTTTTGGGGTATTATTTATGTCAATACCGCCAATGGTAACTGTGTCGTTTTCCACGCTTATTTTAGCGCCCAAAGCATCAAGACAATAAAGCGTTGCCTTAATATCATCCGAAAAAGCAACACCGCTTATTACACTTTTGCTTGAAAGTGCGCCGCAAATTAAAAGTCGGTGCGCCATACTTTTTGAGGGTGGCGCTTTAACTCTCCCTGCGGCAGAGGATGGTGTAATTCTAACTATCATTATTTATCACTTCTGTTACTGATTAAAAGGTTAATTGCATCGTTATATCCATCAAAACCCTTACCGCTTATTGTGCCGATACAAGCGGCACGAATATAGCTCAATTTTCGAAAATCCTCGCGACTTGATACATCCGAAATATGCACCTCAACCGTTGGCACCGAAACAGCTTTTACCGCATCTAAAAGCGCTATGCTTGTGTGGGTATAAGCGCCGGGATTTATAACAATGCCGTCATATTTTTTATATGTTTTTTGAATAGCGGTCACCAAATCGCCCTCACAGTTTGACTGAAAAAACGAAACCGATATGCCCCTTTCCTTTGCATATTTTTTTATCATTTTGCAAAGGTCTTTATAGGTATTTCCGCCATAAATTTCGGGCTCACGATACCCAAGCATATTAAGGTTTGGACCGTTAATTACTAAAATTTTCATTTAAAATGCCTTCTTTTATTCGCTTTAAATTAGTGTTTATATCACCATCGGCGTTAATTTTCACATCACACACTTGGTTATAAATATCATACCTTTGGTTATAAAGCTGTTCTAAATGCTTATAGGTTTTTGAAAGTGGTCGGTCATCAGTTACCAAAAGCTGTGAAAGTGGTCGGTCAATGAAAATTACCTTACCGTTTTGCTTTAAGGCATCAATATTTTCTTGCCTTAAAACCGCACCGCCGCCTGTTGCAATGAAAAGCCCTTGCATTTGTGAAACTTCTTTTATAACCTGTGCTTCAAGGATTCTAAAATGCTCTTCACCAAACCTTTCAAAAATTTCGGCTATGGGCATTTGAGCTTTTTTTACAATTTCCTCGTCGGTGTCAACAAACTCTTTTTGAAGCTCTTGTGACAATATTTTACCTAAGGTTGTCTTGCCGCTTGACGGCATACCGACAAGCACCAAATTTTGTTTTTCACCTAAAATTTCATTGAAAGCATCGTTTTTAATTTCTTTTTCTAAAAACAGCTCTGCCGCCCTTACTGCCTGCATATAAAGCATATAAAGACCGCCAACCGCATTTATTCCCTTTTTTTCAGCCGACAAAATAAGCGCTGTTTTTAAAGGATTATAAACAACATCAACAACCGCCTGCAAATTTTCAAAGGTGCTTAAATCAATGGGTGTTTCATAATTTTTAGGGTACATACCGCAGGGGGTGGTGTTTATAATAACCTCGGCTTTGATTTTTTTAGCATCATCATAAGAAATCATACCGTTTCCACCACTTCGTGAAACGGTATAAATTTCTTTAGCCGACATTGACTTACACACAGCATTTGCCGTTTTCGATGTGCCACCGCTGCCCAAAATCAAAACGGTTTTACCTAAAATTTCAATATTATTCTTTTCAATAAGTGCTTTAAGTCCGAAAAAGTCAGTATTATAGCCGTATAATTTACCATTTTTATTAACGATAGTATTTACTGCGCCAATGCTTTTGGCTTCATCGCTTATTTTATCAAGATATGGTATAACCGTTTGCTTATAGGGTATTGTCACGTTTATACCACAAAAATCACGCTTTTTTAAAAATAAATCAATTTCTTGCTTGCCGATTTCTAAAAGCTCGTAATCATAATCGGCAATTTTTGAATGTACAGTTTTTGAAAAGCTGTGACCTAATTTTTCGCCTATAAGACCGTACTTCATTTAAGCCACCAATCAGTTCCAAATTTTGCGGTTAAAGCATCACATAGGGTAATGGCCACCATACTGTCAACCACAACACGCGCGCGGTGAACAATACATGGGTCGTGCCTGCCTGCCGATTGTAAGGTTGTGTTTTCGTTGGTAGAAAAATCAACTGTGTTTTGCGGCTTCGCAATGGTTGGGGTTGGCTTTACAGCACAGCGTAAAACAACAGGCATTCCGTTTGAAATACCGCCATTTATACCGCCGTTATTATTGGTTTTTGTAACAACTTCACCGTTTTTAATTTCAAATTGGTCGTTTGCCTGACTGCCTGTTAAATCAGCAATACCAAAGCCCAAGCCAAACTCAACACCCTTTATTGCAGGGATTGAGAAAAGCGCGTGGGAAAGCATACCCTCTAAAGTATCAAACCACGGCTCGCCCACACCAACGGGAAGCCCTAAAACTGCAGTTTCAAGAACACCGCCAACGCTGTCACATTCGGCTTTTGCGGAAAGTATTTTTTCTTCCATTTGCTCGCCCTTTGCACTGTCTAAAACTGCAAAAGACATATTATTTAAGGCATCTATCTCGGTTTCATAATTTACAAAATCAGCGTCATCAACACCCGCACATCTTGAAATGTGTGTGCCGATTTTAATGCCCTTTTGCTTTAAGGCCGAAATTGCAACCGCACCGACAGCCACAATACCCGCAGTTACTCGACCGCTGAAATGACCGCCGCCACGATAATCCTCAAAGCCGTTATATTTCTTAAATGCAACAAAATCGGCGTGTGATGGGCGGGCAATAAATCTGTCCGCCGCATAATCCTTTGATTTGGTATTTTCGTTTGGTACAACCACACAAATAGGTGTACCCGTTGTAAAACCACCCAAAACACCGCTGTAAATTATGTAATTATCGGCTTCAACACGAGGGGTGGATATATCCCCGCTTGGTCGTCTAAGCGAAAGCTGATGCTTTATAAATTCTTCATCAACGGGTATGCCTGCCGGCATACCGTCAAGCACAGCACCAACACCTGCACCGTGGCTTTCACCGAAAACTGTAACTGTTACATTTTGTCCGAAACTGTTTTTCATTTTATAATCACTTCTTTAAGCTCAGATAATGTCATTTTTCTAATTTCAAAACTGCCGATTTTTGAAACCCAAATAACCGATATTAAATCCCCCGATTTTTTCTTGTCGTGTGAGATAATTTCAATTATTTCATCGGCATCAATTTCACATTTTGTTGGTAAATTTAATTGACCGAGCACCTTTTCAAGCCGTGCTTTTACCTCTTCGCTACAAAAGTATAGCATACCAAGGGCTACACACTCACCGTGATAAAGTTGCCCTAAATTTGCACTTTCAATAGCGTGACCTATTGTATGGCCAAAGTTTAATACCTTTCGTATTCCCTGCTCTTTTTCATCGTCTTCAACAACCTGCCGTTTGATTTTAAGACTTTGCTCTATTATATAGTCAATATCAAGCTTGTTTTTTTCAAAATGCTCAAACAGCTCACTGTCAAAGGTTACCGCCATTTTAACTGCTTCCGAAAATCCGTTTGCAATTTGGCGTTTTGGCAATGTGTTTAAAGTTTCGGGGTCGATTATAACCGCTTTTGGCGGATAAAAAGCACCCACAATATTTTTAACACCGCAAAAATCAATGGCAACCTTGCCGCCTATCGATGAATCAACCTGTGACAACACAGTGGTGGGAATATTATAAAAATCAATACCGCGCATATAGGTTGCGGCGGCAAAGCCCGCCATATCACCCACAACACCGCCGCCGACCGCAACAACACAGTCGCTTCGTGTAAAGCCGTTTGAAACCAACTGACTTAAAATTGCTTGGTATGTATCAAAATTTTTGCTTTCTTCACCCTGTGAAAAGGTGTAGATATATCCTTCACCGCATTGTGCCAAAACTGTTTTTGCATACACTTCGGGCACACCGCTATCGGTTACAATAAGCACCTTGCGGTCAAGGTTTAAATATTCCTTTAAACCTTTTAAAACACCGCGGTTTATAACAATATCATATTGTCCTACCGATGTTTTTACATTAAGTATCATAAAATTACTTCCTTTTCGAAGTTGCCTATAATTCTTAAATTACTGCATTTTTCTTTAAGTTCAGAAAGCATTTTTTTGCCCTTTTCACCATTTATATTACCTTCGCCTTCAACAAAGAAATAATAATTCCAAATAAGTTCCTTTGTAGGTCGACTTTTAAGCGCTTTAAGGTTAAAGCCGTTTTCACCGATAATAGAAATTGCCTTACCAAGCGACCCCGCCTCGTTAGTAACGGTGAAAAGTAGAATAAAGTGATTATCCGCTACAGACGGTGCTTTTGCAGTGCGTGAAAATACTGCAAAACGGGTTGTATTATTACTGCTTTGATTTATGTGCACTTCAAGCTTTGCAAGACCGTATTTTTCAGCCGCCTCTTCGCTGGCAATGGCGGCAATATCAAGTCGACCGCTTTCCGCCACAAATTTAGCAGCCACTGCGGTATTAACCGCTTCAGTCGCTTTAAAGCCGTGCTTTTTGATATATTCGTTACATTGGCCAAGTGCTTGGGGGTGGCTTATAACCTCTTTAATATCAGAAATTTCGGCGCCCTTATTTGCTAAAAGGTTTTGTATAACCGAAATATCATAAACACCGTTTATATAAAGCGGACCAAAAAATGCAAGGTCCATAACCTGACCTACATCACCGTTAAAGCTGTTTTCTACGGGCAAAATCGCACAGTCGCATTCGCCGTTTGCAACCGAATTATAGGCCGATTTAAAATCGGGATACGGTACGGCCTTAGCATCAGGAAAAACCTTATTTGCGGCGATATTGGCAAATGCACCCTCTACCCCGCTGAAAGCCACCTTCATACCTTCAAGCAATCGGTGCTGATAGCGTTTTGAAATATCCATATTATGTGTGATAAAATCAACATAATAGCCCTTTAACTCATCATCGGTAAATTCATCGGTATTACGGGCAAGGACCTCCGCTTCACGCTGGCTGTCAAAAACCTGTATACCGTGAAGCTTTTTATATTCGGCAACAGTTTTGGCGGCCTGCATTCTTTGCAAAAAGAGCTCACGCATTTTACTGTCAACATCGTTTATAATCTGCCTTGCTTTTTCAAGGTCGGTCATTTATATTCCTCCATAAGTGCCTTAAAGGCGGGTAAAGATTTCAAAATTTGCTTTTCGCTTACGCAATAGCTTATGCGAACATATCCCTCGTACCCAAAGCTGTCACTTGGCACAAGCAAAAGCTCGTACTTCTTTGCCCTTTCGCAAAAAGCGTTAGCATCGCTTTCAGGGGACTTCATAAAGAGATAAAACGCGCCATCGGGCTTTGCACATTTATAGCCGTATTCACAAAGCGCATTATATAAAATATCGCGGTTTTTCTTATAAACCTCAATATCAGCAGTAAGTCCTATACACTCTTTAACTGTATACTGCAAAAGACTTGGCGCACAAACGAAGCCGAGCGCCCTGCCCGCACCGCAAACTGCGGCATATATATCAGTGGGATTATCTGTCTTTGGTGACACAAAAATATAACCGATACGCTCACCCGGTAACGATAGCGATTTACTAAACGAATAGCAAACGATAGTATTATCGTAAAAGGCGGGTATGTAGGGTACTTCCATACCGTAAACAAGCTCGCGGTAGGGCTCGTCGCAAATAATATAAATTGATGTGCCAAACTCTACCTGTTTTTTATTTAAAAGGTCTGAAAGCTTAACTATTGTTTCTTCGGATAAAACAACACCTGTCGGGTTGTTTGGTGAATTTACGATAATTGCCTTTGTATTTTCATTTATTGCGTTTTCTAAAGCACAAAAATCTATTTGAAAATCGCCTTCGCTACACCTTACAACCTTAAAGCTTGCTCCTGCCTTTTCAGCAAAAACGCGGTATTCGGGGAAAAAGGGCGCCAAAGCGATAACCTCGTCCCCTTCGTTTACAAGAGCGGTTAAGGAAATTGTTAAGGATGCCGCCGCACCGCAGGTCATATAAATTAAATCGGGGCTTGCTTTAACACCAAAGCGGTCGGTAATGCTATCACTAATAGCTTTTCTAACGCCTGCGTCCCCTTGCGCCGAGGTATAACCGTGCAGCTTTACAGGGTCGGTTTCAGTAACAAGACGCGCCATAATTTCTCTAACCTTTTCAGGTGCCGGTATACTTGGATTACCAAGACTGAAATCAAGCACATTTTCAGCGCCGATTTCCGCACGGCGCTTGTTGCCGTATTCAAATATTTCACGAATTACCGAACGCACCTTGCCAAGCTCGGTCATTTTTGCATTTATCATTTAATCTTCCTCTTTTTCTAAAAAATAAAAGCCCGTAATACCCACACCTTAAATAAAGGTATGAAAACTACGGGCTGAATGTAATATTAAAAACACAACCTAAATTATGCTTTAACAGTGTACAGACAGTCCGTGCTATTAAAATAATAAAATCGAAAATATAACTTTACGAACAACCTGTCCACTTCCTTTTCAAAATGATAAGTGTATTTTACTCCTTCAAAGTGGATATGTCAATCGTAATTTTGCACAAACTTTAATGGTTTAAAGTGTTAAAACAAAACAAATTATCACAAATTATTCTATTTCAAGTTCTTTTATAGAGCGCATCTGATAGTCAACATTCTTTAAAAGCTCGGGCTTTTTAATGGCAACCGCCGCACCCTTTACAACACTATGGGTGGGGTCATCCATTTGGTGCACCTTTATACCCAAATAGTCAGAAATAAGCTGTGCAAAGCCCGAAAGCTGTGAGCCACCGCCTGTAAGATACATACCATCAGCCATAATGTCGGCCACTAAATCGGGGTCGGTTTTATTTATAACCTCGCGTATAGCGTTGCAAATAAGCTTTAAGGTATCTTTTATAGCATCATAAACCTCACCCGAAGTGATTTCAAAGCTTTCGGGAAGACCTGAAAAGATATTCCTGCCCTTTGCAACCATTGCAACCTCAATATCACGCTTTACCGCACAGCCAACCTTAATTTTAATGGCTTCTGCAGTCAACTGCCCTATTTCAATGTTATATTCTCGCCTTACATAGCGGATAATTTGCGCATCAAAATCAAAGGAGGCAATTTTAAAGGAATCGCACGCCGCAATACCGCCGAGCGATATAACCGCAACATCGGTAGTTCCCGCCCCTATATCAACGATAAGAGTTCCGTGCGGAACCGAAAAATCAAGCCCCAAGCCAAAGGCAATGGCAAGCGGTCCCTCAATAACGGTGATATTTCTGCCACCTGCCGCTTCAACCACATTTGAAAGTGAGTGGTGCTGAAGCTCGGTAAGGCCTGCGGGCAGGGTTGCCATTATTCTTGGTCGCAAAATTTTATTGCCAAACGCTTGCTCCATATAATTTTTAAGCATAAGCTCGGTCAAATCATAATCAGATATTACACCATGCTCTATGGGATAAACGCTTAAAAGACTGTCAGGTGTTCTGCCAATAGTTTGCTTTGCCTTTTCGCCGTAATAAACCGGCTCCCACGTATCTGCGTCAACCGTTACGACATTTGGAAGCTCTAACACAACCTTAGAGCTTGAAAAAATTACAGTTTTTGAAGAACCTAAATCTATACCAATATCTGTTGCCATTATTTCTTTTCCTTCTTCTTATTTTTTGCGGTCATAAGACCCGTTATACAGTAAACCCTGCCAGCGCCCAAAAGCAAAAGCTGTTTTGCACATTCATCCAAGGTTGCGCCTGTGGTTTTAATATCATCAATAAGTAAAACAGTTTTACCGTTTAATTTATAATTTCGATTACATTCATACCTACCCTTAACATTTTTAAAACGCTCATCAAAATTTAAGGTATGCTGAATTTTTGCCGATTTTTTACACCTTATCAAATCACTTAAAAGCGGTAGCTTTAAAATTTTTGAAATTTCCTTTGCCAAAAGCTCACTTTGGTTAAAGCCCCTTTTCATTTTTCTTTTAAAGGTTGTTGGCACAAAGGTAACTATATCAAAGTTAATATCACTGTAAGCGGTTTTTACAGTCAGTGCCATTCTTTCGGCAAAGAATTTTTTAATATATTCCTTTTTGCCAAACTTAAAACGGTACATTGCCTTCTTCATAACGCCATCGTTATAAAACGGTGCGGCACAGCCATTAAAATGAAACACCCGTTTAGAGCAACGGCACTGCTTTTTAGGCATTCCGCAACGGGTACAGCATTTTGTAAAATCAACCGTTTCGGCCATTTCGGCACAGTATTCACACAAAAATTCATTTTCGGGTATTATTTCCCCACATGCAACACAGGTATTTGGAAAAAGCGCCGAAAGAATTACATTAAAAAGTTGTTTCACGGGCATTATCCTTTAAAAACTTTTGTAAAGCAGTATAACGAAGTGTCTTTTTGTCGTTTTTAACCATCGCCTGCCAAATACCCTCGTCCCCAACCAAAATAAGCATTTTTTTAGCACGGGTAACTGCGGTGTATAAAAGATTTCTGTAAACAAGGCGGGACGGCACTTCGCAAAGCGGAATTATTACATAGTCATATTCACTGCCCTGGCTTTTGTGAACAGTTATAGCGTATGCGAGCTCAAGTTGTGACAAATCCTCCGAAAAATAGGTGACAACCCTATCGTCAAACCTAACCTTTAACATATTTGCACGGATATCAATTTCGGTAATATAACCAACATCACCGTTAAAAACACCGCTGCCGTATTCGCCATTATCCTTTTTAAACATTATGTCATAGTTGTTTTTAATTTGCATTACCTTATCGCCCTCGCGGAAATATACACCCTTATATGCCATTTGGTGCTTGTCCCTGCTGTTAGGGTTAAGGTTTGCCTGTAAAACATTGTTAAGGTTAAGAGTTCCCGTTTCCATCATACGCGACGGACACAAAACCTGAATATTAGTAAGCGGATTCACCCCATAAGTGTTGGGTAATCTTTCGGTAATAAGCGAAACCACCGTGTCTACCGCTTGGTATTTATCTGCCCGTTTCATAAAAAAGCAGTCGGTATCAGGGGTGTTAAACTGCGCCTTTTCGCCGTTTATTATTGCGTGGGCGTTGTTAATTATCATACTTTTAGATGCCTGTCTAAACACCTTGCGAAGCCGTATTGACGGAAAAATATCCGCCGCTAAAATATCGCTTAAAACATTACCAGCACCAATGCTTGGCAGCTGGTCGGAATCCCCAACCAAAATTATTCGGCAAGAAAGCCGCAGCGCCTTTAACAAATTATCAAACAAAAGGGTGTCTATCATTGAAGATTCGTCAACGATAATAACATCACATTCAAGGGGATTTTTTTCGTTTCGGTTAAAAAACGGCTTGTCGTTTTCGCCCCACTCCACCTCAAGCATGCGGTGAATTGTTTTGGCATCTTTGCCTGTAAGCTCGGTCATACGCTTAGCGGCACGGCCTGTTGGGGCGGCAAGCTCAATATTTAAATTTCGGTTTTCAAAAAGCTTTATTATGGCATTAAGTGTGGTGGTTTTACCTGTACCGGGACCGCCTGTAAGCACCAAAATACCACTTTCAAATGCCTCAAAAATTGCACGGCGCTGCAAATCTTCAAACTTTATACCAAGGTGATTTTCAACATTCTGAATTTCAAGCTCGTCCACAGTAACTGCCGCATTCATAAATCGCTTTACCGAGCATAACCTTGCGGCAATATGCTCCTCGGCGCTGTGATATTCGGGAATTGACAAAAATTCACGCCCGTCAATAATTTCACTTGAAAGGCGAAAGCAGTCAATAAGCCGCTGACAGCATTCCTCCACAACATAATCCTTTGCCGACAAAAGCTTAGAGGCAACACCCACAAATTTATCGCGTGGCAGGCAGGTATGCCCATTATATAAATTTTTTCTTAAAACATATTCTATCCCCGCCGAAACACGAAGCTCGCTATTCATATCAAACTGATAGTCAGCCGCAATTTCTTCGACAAGGTCGAAAGAAAAGTCTATCCCCTCTTCACAAAGGGCATAAGGGTTAGCTTTTATTATTTCAATAGCATTTGCCCCGAATTTGCGGTAAATACTAACACATTTGTCGGGGGCAATATTATATTTTGAAAGCATCAGCATTATATCCCTAACGCCGTATTGCTTTTTATATTCTTCGTGAATTTGCATGGCTTTATTTAAAGAAATGCCCTTTAAATTAGCCATATCTTCAGGGTGGTTTTGTATTATATCAAGGGTGTCAGCACCAAATTTTTCAACCAAACGAGTGGCGGTTGTAGGACCGACACCCTTTATTGCGCCCGAAGAAAGATATCTTAAAATTGCCGCAGAATTTTCGGGCGTTTTTTGGGTGAAGGACTGCACCTTAAACTGTTCACCATAGGTTGCGTGAACAGTGTACTCCCCCTCAAGCTCAACCGAATCCCCCTCGTTAATAAAGGGTAATGTACCCACCACCACAATTGGATTATCTTTAGTTTTTAAAAGTGCAACCGTGTATGCATTGACTTCATTGCGAAAGGTTATTTTTTCAATAATGCCTGAAATTACTTCCATTTTACACTTTCCTTTCGCAATAAATTTTTATACCGTTTATTTTTGCAAATTTTTCACACTCAAAAAATGTTTTGTGACTTAAATTATACGCCAACGCAGTTATTTCATCGGCATATTTTACACCCAGCCACGAATACTGTTCACACACAAATTCCAACTGTTTTAGGGCGGTTTCTTCCTTTAAATTTACAACCACCCTAACATTTGGTTTACCCTTTGGTAAAATAAATTTCAGCTTTAAAATATGTAAAAATTCACTTAAACCCAAAAGCGCAAACACAAAAACAACAAAAAGCAATAAAAACTTCATAAACAACGACTCCCCCTTGCTTTATATTACGCAAGGGGAAATCTTTTTGTTAAAAGCTATTATTTTTTTGTAATTGTAACGGTTGAAGTATATGTGCCAACAACCCAAACATTTTTATAATCCTTCAAGCTGAAAACAGCATCTACTGTGTGCTGACCTTCAAGCTTATTGGATAAATCGATTTTTGCGGTAATTTTATCGGCAGTGATTTTTCTGATTACTGCGCTTGGACCACAAATTTTAACATTTTTAATTGAGGTTTGGTTGCTTTTAAGAGCTTTATCCAAACCAACAGTCTTAATTTCGGTTATGGTTAAAACCTTTTCATCATAATTGTTTGTGTTAATAGTTACCTCAAAGGTTTCAAAATTATCAATAAGGCGAACACCTTCGGGTAATTTTGGTGTTACCGCAAAGGTTTTGTCGGTTAAAGAAATAGCCGAAACATCAATAGCCGACAAGATAATTTTATCGGTTTTTTCAATTATTTCGGGCGAACCGATTATATCCACTTTTTCGTGGTCAATAGTGTATTTGATAGTTGATTTATCAAAACCTTCGGGCAGGTTGGTAAAATCAGCAACAACCGAAACGGTTTTCTTTTTAGAAATCGGCACTTTTACCTTAACATCTTCAGCATTGAGTGTAATATTTTCAAGCGAGATTTTCTTGCCATCCTCATCTAAAAGCTGGATTTTCGCATCAAAGGTTTCGGTTTTAGATAAAACACGGTTAACATCACACACAGCAACTGCCGATGCGATTTGGTTAAGCTTACTTCTTGGGCCCGTAACCTTTAAGACATCCCCTTCAATACCGCTTACAATACCGCTTTCAGCAATAAGTCCGCTTGTAGCTGATGCACCCTTGGCATCCGCTTTAACGACAAATTCTTTTGTATCAAAATAGTCGAAATCAAGCTTGACGGTCGAGGGTGAAATACTTAAAACTTCATAATCGGTAGAAGAGCGTGTCACCGCAACATCCAGCTTGTACTGACCGGGTGCATTGACCGAAGCGGCCGAAACATAAACAGTTACATCCTCAGGTCTAAGAGAGGACACAACATAGCTTGGTCCCCTAACAACCACACTGATTTTTTGTGAAGAAGTATCGCCAACAATATCCATATTATTTTCAGCAGCAAATGTGTTTTGCATATTAACATTAAGGGTTAAACCCGAAAAGGTGCGTTCACGCATTGGGTTTTCTTGTGTTACAATTACAAGCCAAAGCACAAATGCTAAAAATATTGAAAAAGGTATCATAACCTTTTTGTTGTAAAGAAGACCCTTTATTGAAGAGGGTTTAATAGCTGTTATTTTTTTTGACATTTATAAACACCCCTTATTCTTTATTCTTCTTAAACAGATTTATGTTTTTAAGTATACCTGTAACGCCCGATTTCTTTTGCTTATTTTCGGTGTTAATAAGTAATCGGCGAAGCTCTGCTGCGGCAGTAACAGCATTATAATTGCGGGTGATATTGCCACCTACCGCAATTGAAATTGTGCCGGTTTCTTCAGAAACAACCAAAACAACCGCATCGGAATTTTCGCTCATACCAATAGCCGCCCTGTGGCGAGTACCTAATGATGAGCTGATTAAATCGCTTTGGCTAAGCGGTAAGATACATCCTGCGGCATAAATTCTGCCGTCCCTTACAACAACGGCACCGTCGTGAAGGGGGGATTTTGGGAAGAAAATGTTATTAACAACCGAAACCGAAGCGGTAGCGTCGGTAATTGTGCCTGTATTTATAATTTCGCCAAGCTGTGTTTCGCGTTCAAAAACAATTAAAGCGCCAATCTTCTTTTCCTGCATAAAGCCGGCGGCTTTACAAATTTTATCAATGCTTTCGGACTGTACGCTTTCGGCCTCGTCAAAAAGCTGACTTGCGCTGAATTTAGTGCGGCCCACCCTTTCGAGAATACGGCGAAGCTCGGGCTGGAAGATTACAGCGGCGGCGATAATAATAAAATCAATCGCCTTTGAAAGCACCCACTGAATTGTGACCAAATTCCACCATTTTGCCACAACGAAAACAATTAGCAAAATAACAAGACCTTTTACAAGCTGACCCGCGCGTGATTCACGCAAAAAGACAATTGCCTGATAAATAACATAGGAAATAACCGCAATGTCGATTATATCAGCAATGCCGATGTGCGAAACCGCATAGAACAGCTGGTTAAAAATCATATAAATGGTGTCAAAAAAACCACTCATCCTTTAACATCCCTTCGTGTTATATATAATTATATAATTAAATTTCTACTATTATTTTAACACATAACAAAATATCATTCAATAGTTAAAATAGAATTTCTTAAACTTTTTTAGCAAGGTTTATAAACGAAATTACCTCATTTTCATTGTTAAAGGCCGAAAAAGAAGCCCTTAATGTGCCAAAATCAGCCGTGCCAAGCATTTTGTGGGCTGTCGGCGCACAGTGAAGCCCCGCCCTTAAAGCAACCCCGTTTTGTGAAAAAAATTCGTTTGCTTCATCGCTTTTCATACCCCTTACATTAAAGGGCAAAACAGGTGCATATTTATGCATTTTAGGTGGGGCCGTGTAAAGAATTATTTTGTGGTTTTTTGAAAGCCCGTCATAAAGAATTTTTAAAAGCTTTGTCTCAAAGTTATAAATTTTTTCCATGCCAATCTTATTTACAAAATCTATTCCCGCCGAAACACCGGCTATTGCAGGCACATTTAAAGTGCCGCTTTCAAGCATTTCAGGCAGGGTGTTTGGTTGTACAAATTCAAGTGAAGAGGTTCCCGTTCCACCCTCGATTACTGTGTTTTCTATTGGCTTTGTGCAAATTAAAATGCCAATTCCCATTGGCGCATAAAGCGATTTATGGGGTGCAGCGCAGAGATAATCAATATGCATTTTTTGCATATTTATGGGCATTATGCCCGCCACCTGTGCGGCATCAAGGCAGAAAAATATCCCCCTTTTTTTGCAAATTTTGGCAATTTCCTCAAAGGGTAAAATTTGCCCTGTAACATTAGATGCGCCTGTCATTATTACAAGCTTCGTGTTCACCTTTAATTTCTTTTCGAAATCAGCCACGGTGTCCTCATCGTTTTCAAAAACCCTTGCCACATCAAAGTTAACCCCTGTTTTAACAAGGGGACGCATAACGGCGTTATGTTCAAGGGATGATACAACCGCGTGGTCACCCCTTTTTAAAACGCCCTTTATAACATAGTTTAAAGCGTGTGTACAGTTTTGTGTGAAAACAACATTTTCAGCTCCCTCGGCACCGAAAAAATCAGCAACCTTTTGCCGTGTTTTATATACCATATCGGCTGCATCCAAGGCGGCTTTATGACCGCTTCTGCCTGGGTTTGCCGACAAATTTTTAAGCGCATTATTTACCGCATTTATAACCATTTGCGGTTTATGACCGCTTGTGGCGGCATTGTCAAAATATATCATAAAAAAGTTCCTTTCGAAAAAGAGCACCTCTTGCGAGGCGCTCTGTAAAAATTATTGCTCTGCGGTTATTCTTAAAATTTTCACACCGCCGTTTTTTAAAATTTTTTCTGCTTTTTCGATGTCACCAGTCAAAATAAGGACATATCCGCAGCCCAGAGTGTTATCGCCGGTGATTCTTTCAATCTTAACCGTAAAGCCGTTTTTACGCAATAAGTCCCTACCCTTTATAGCATAGGTGACTGTTCCTGTAGCTATTACATATCTTTTCATTTGATTCACTCCGCTAACACATATTATGCGAGAGTGGTAAAAAGGGATATAAATTTTACATTTCTTCTTTATAATATTTTATTGTGACAATTAAAATAAGCGGAAATAAAATAAGTCCCACCCCACCAAAAAGCTTTAACCCTGCAAACATTGAAATAAGGGTGAATAAAGGGTTTATGCCTATTTGCTGTGAAACAATTTTGGGCTCTAAAAAATTTCTTATAACAAGGGTTATAACATATAATACGCTAATCCCCGCCCCTAAAGCCGGAGCACCCGAAATTATACAGTAAATCGCCCAAGGCACTAAAATTATACCCGTTCCCAAAACGGGTAAAATATCAACAAGTGCAATAATAGCAGCGATAATAAATGCATTTTTCACCTTTAAAATTGTCAGCCCTAAAAACATTTCAAAAAAAGTTATAATCATTAAAATTATATAACCCTTGACAATTTTAAAAACGCTTTGAGTTAAAATGTTTTTAACACGCGAAAGCTTTTCATAAAAATCATTTTTGCAAAGTGATTTTACAAATCTTGAAAGCCCGTCAAAGTCCTTTGAAATATAGCAGCTTGCCACCAAAGCAACTATACTGCTTAACAAAAATGTCGGCACACCCTTTATAGCTTTTTTAACAACATTTGTCAAAAAAGCGGTCAAGGTATTTAAAAAGTTATCCGCAACACCGGTTAATGGAAATGAAAAATCCTCAGTAAAATAGGCAGAAAAATATTTTTCTGTCTCTTTAAAAAATGCCATCACCTTTTCAAACAAGTCAGGCAAATATTCAATAATACCGCTTGAAGATAAAATTATTTTCCAAAAGAAAAAACCAAAAAAGGCGACAAAAACAATATAAATTGCGGCACTTAAAAATACCGCACAAAGCTTTTTTGAAAGCCCTGTTTTATCGCTTAAAAACCTTGCGGGCTTTTGTGAAACGGCGGCAATAATTATAGAAAACAAAAACGGAAGCATACCGCCAAGCAAAAAACGGCATAAAACCACCGTTATGCTCCCAATTGCAAAGATATATAAAAAATTGATTAAAAACCGTTTTTTTGATTCAATTTCCAAATTTTATTCCCCTGAAACAATAAGTTTTATGCAATGTGATTTCACTTTTACTCTTGATTTTTCGCTTTAGTTATAATATAATTAAAAAAATAATTATATAATGCACATTATATGCAAAAATCACACATTTTATGCTTTTTTGAACGGAGGGTGACAATGATAAATATTGCCATTATGGGACACGGTGTTGTAGGTTCGGGCGTGGCTGAAATTTTAATCAACCATAACGACCGTATTAAAAAACGTGTAAAGCAAGATATAAATGTTAAGCACATTCTTGATTTAAGAGATTTTGATGTTGCTTACAGCGATAAGTTCACCAAGGACTTTAACGACATTTTAAATGACGACAGCGTTAGCGTTGTAGCCGAGGTTATGGGCGGTATCACCCCCGCTTATGATTTTGTTAAGGCCTGTCTTTTAAAGGGCAAAAGTGTTGTTACCTCTAATAAAGAGCTTGTTGCCGCAAAGGGTGCCGAGCTTATAAAAATCGCCAATGAGAAAAATGTAAGCTTTTTATTTGAAGCAAGCGTTGGCGGCGGTATTCCCGTTTTACGCCCAATTTCAAACTGCCTTGCCGCAAACGAAATTGATGAGATTTGGGGAATATTAAATGGAACAACAAACTACATTTTAAATAAAATGATAGTGGATAATATGGACTTTGCTTCGGCTTTAAAATTAGCACAGGATTTGGGTTTTGCCGAAAGAAACCCCGCAGCCGATGTTGAAGGTCACGATGCTTGCCGCAAGATTTGTATTTTATCGGCCTTGGCTTATGGCAAGCATGTTTATCCCGACCAGGTCAAAACCGAAGGTATTACCGAAATCACACTTGACGATGTTGAATATGCCGACAATTTCGGTGCGGTAATTAAGCTTATCGGCCATTCTAAAAAGGTTGAAAATGGCAAAATTATTGCATCAGTTCGCCCGACATTAGTAAGCCGCAGCCACATTTTAGCCGGCGTAAACGGTGTGTTTAATGCCGTTGTTGTAAACGGCGACCAAACAGGCGAGGTTGCATTTTACGGCAAGGGTGCAGGTAAAGAGGCTACCGCAAGTGCTGTTGTTGGCGATATTATCGACTGCATTAAAAACCAAAATAATGAAAAATATCTCACTTGGGAAGATGGCTCTGCCGATTATGTTGACACCCAGTATTCCGAATCTTCTCCCCTTTATATCACATTAAAGGGTGATGATTTTGCCGCACTTAAGGGCGAGTTTTCAAGTGTATTAAGTGATATTTGCGATTCATATATTATGAACGAATATAAAAACGAAATTGCTTTTATCACAAAGCCCAATAACGAAAGCTTTGTCAAAGATAAGCTTACTGCATTAAAAACAGTAAACAATCACAAAATTTTGCACACAATGTTCTAACACGGAGGTTATTTAGAATGTCACTTATAGTTAAAAAGTTCGGCGGTTCTTCTGTTGCTAACGCCGAAAAGGTGTTTAATGTCGCCAACATTATTATCGAAGATTATAAAAAAGGTAATGATGTTGTAGTTGTTGTATCGGCACAGGGCGACACAACCGACGACTTAATTGAAAAAGCAAAGGAAATCAATCCCGATGGTGCTTCAAAGCGTGAAATGGATATGCTTTTATCCGCAGGCGAACAAATTTCAATTTCGCTTTTGGCAATAGCTATTGAAAAGCTTGGATATCCTGTTACTTCCCTTCTTGGCTGGCAAGCGGGCTTTTTGACCGACAGTCATTACTCTATTGCCCGTATTAAAAGGGTTGACAGCGAACGTATCAGAAACGAAATTTCCAAAAAACATATTGTTATTGTTGCGGGCTTCCAAGGCATTAACAAATACGACGATATTACCACATTGGGCCGCGGTGGCTCTGATACAAGCGCTGTTGCCATTGCCGCTTCAATGAAGGCCGATTTGTGCCAAATTTATACCGATGTTGATGGCGTTTATTCTGCCGACCCGAGAAAAGTTAAGAGCGCAATTAAGATGGATGAAATCAGCTATGACGAAATGTTAGAGCTTGCAACCCTTGGTGCGCAGGTGCTTAATAACCGTTCAGTAGAAATGGCCAAAAAATATAATGTTGAGTTAGAGGTTCGCTCAAGTCTTGAACCCACCGTTCGCGGAACAATCGTAAAGGAGATAACAAAAATGGAAAAAACTTTAATTAAAGGCGTTGCCAAGGATAATAATGTTGCAAGTATATCAGTAGTAGGCCTTCAGGACACCCCGGGTGTTGCATTTAAAATTTTCAACAAGCTTGCACAGGCAAAAATCAATGTTGATATTATTCTTCAATCGGTTGGCCGTGACGGCACAAAGGACATTACCTTTACCGTTCCTCAAAGCGATGTTAAAACCGCTGTTGAAGCAGTTGATTCACTAAAAGACAGTCTCAAATTCCAAAAGGTAACCTTTGACGAAAGCGTTACCAAGGTATCAATCGTTGGCGCAGGTATGGAATCTAACCCCGGTATTGCATCTAAAATGTTTGAAGCACTTTTTGATGCAGGTATCAACATTCATATGATTTCAACAAGTGAAATTAAGATTTCCGTTTTAATTGATGAAAAATATGCCGATGCCGCAGTTTCTTGCGTTCACGACAAATTTATCGACTAATTTTAAAGTAAATTGTAAAGGGGAATTTTCCTTTGGAAAGAGATGCAGTTTCCGCAGGTGTAAACCCTGTAGGCGGGCTTTTCAGCACTGCTGAGGTAAGAATTTTAATTTGCTATATTTTAACAGCTTTGAATGAACCGGTACCGGGTCAGCTTTTAGCCGAAACACTTCATTATGAGGGTATTGCCAACTGCTTTGAGGTTAACGATTCTATTGCCCATTTAGTTAAAAGCGGTCAGCTTTTACCCGTTGATGAAAAGGATGACACATACATTATCACAAAAAACGGCAAATATGTTGCCGAAACACTTAAAACCACCCTTTCTATGACGGTTAAGCAACGCGCTTATGATGCAGCATATAAGATGCTTGCACGCTTTAAAAACGCCAAGGAAACCGATATTAAAATCTCGCGCGAAGGTAACCGCACCTTTATCACCTGTTCGGTTAAAGACGGTGATGAAACCTTTATGAGCGTTAAGCTTTTGGTGTGTGATGAGGACCACGCGCTTCACATTAAGGAAAAGTTTTTATTAAACCCAACCGAAATATTTACCGAGCTTGTAGAAAAGCTTTCTAACTAAAATAAAATCCCTCGAAATTTCGAGGG
Organism: uncultured Clostridia bacterium; assembly: GCA_945983355.1. Classification (GTDB taxonomy): domain Bacteria; phylum Bacillota; class Clostridia; order Oscillospirales; family Acutalibacteraceae; genus UBA737. Next base: position 37,793 of record CAMFSU010000026.1, read on the forward strand.
ATTTTTCTTTTTACGAAACAGGCACTAAAAGCATTGTACCGTCCTTAACATATTCATCATCAAGGTTATTTATTTTTATAATTTCATCAACGCTTGCGTTATAAATTCTTGCAATGTTCCAAATATTTTCTTCACCCGACACAAAATAAATTGTCATTGAACAGTTGTTGTTTTTGGGCTTTAATTTGCCCTCATTAAGCGTTATGTCTGTGAGAAGCTCTATCCCCCTCTTTTCAATTACGGCGGCATTTACGGCCATATCTGCCCTTATTTCAAGGTTCGTGGACGAATTTATTGTATAACCGCAGGAAATTATAGAGATTTCGGGCTGACATTCCAAATTATCACAAATATTTGACAGCGGATAATTATATTCGAAATCAAGTGGCTTTTCGATATAACAGGTTTCCCCGCTTTCCGAAATATTTACAATGCCAACAATAAGTGTGCCGCAAATTTGCATTTTATCATCTAAAAACTTAACGGTTTGTGACTGTATATCACACCATAAATCTAAAACAGACGTTATACTTTCGCTTAAAACCACATTTTGCTTAAAGTGAAAATGCTCTTTTATGTTACAGCACATTTTTGTAAAGGTTATTTTATCTTTTATAAAGTCGGCCTCAAATTTTCTTGAAAAGGCATCGTTTATAATGGGCACATCATTTTGGCAAAATGCCTGACTGCAAAGCAAAAGCTTTGCCGAAAGAGCAAAAATTTTACACTCGCCCGACATATTTGTTTTGGGCTTGATATCCAAAAATGCGAGTGAGGTTTTGGTTTCACACTGACAGTCATCGGTGACACCCTGCATATCAACCACTTGGCTAAATGGTATTATGGTTTTCATAATTTGGGGCGAGGATGAATTTTCGGCGCAATAGGTTATTGCAACCGCCATATCGCCCTTTACCATAATTTTATCATTTATAACCTTGCAGTCGGTAACCGACGGATAAGCATCATATCTTAAAATACGGTTTATGGGCGCACTACCGTTTGAACAGGCAATTTCTTCTTCAATTATCACATACTTTTCGGCATAACCCATTGGCGAGGTTGAGGGGGCAGTCGAACGGCGTGTTTCAATGCTATTATCGTCAAAATCTGAAATAACATTGCACTTCTTTCGGCAAAACAGCTTCATATTAAGGGTTACCGCACCGTGTATATCAACCTTTCGTGAGGTAACTGCACGGCAATTTATGTAATCGGTTTTGGCGATACAGGAAATATTACAGCCCTGTGTGTCGTGGTCAATTTCCTTAACCTTGTTAAAGGGATATTGGTATTCGTAAGAACACAAATTATTGTCCTTATCACAATATAAAACTGTTATGCAAATATTACCGTCAATAGTAATGCTTTTGTCATTAAGCGACTTTGAAGAAATGCGGGAAACCGCCTTGCATTTAAAGATTTTAGAAATATCGGGGCAGTAATCAGGCAGGGTGAAATCGACATCAATGGGCTGCTCACAGCTGTCAACCCAAATGTTTTCATTGGTGTAAACATCGGTTTTTAGTGCTTTGTTTTCCATAATATTTTCCTCTCTTAAAACTTGTTATTAAAGTTTATGAGAGTACACTTATAAATATGACAAACGGATTGTTTCGAAAAAGAAACAATCCGTTTTAAATTATTCAAGCTCAAAAGCTCCTGTATATAAGCTATAATACTGACCTTTTTGTGCAATTAAATCTTCGTGACTGCCGCGTTCGATAATTCTGCCCTTATCAAGCACCATTATAACATCGGAATTTTTAACGGTTGAAAGACGGTGAGCAATTACAAACACCGTTCTTCCCTTCATTAAGCTGTCCATACCCTTTTGAACAATAGCTTCAGTGCGGGTATCAATGCTTGAGGTTGCCTCGTCAAGAATCATTACAGGCGGGTCAGCAACCGCCGCACGAGCAATGGCAATAAGCTGTCGTTGACCTTGTGACAGGTTTGAGCCGTTATTTGAAAGCTCGGTATCGTATCCGTTTGGCAATCGTGTTATAAAGTCATCAGCCCCCGAAAGCTTTGCTGCTTTTATGCAATCCTCATCGGTTGCATCAAGTCGGCCGTAACGGATATTTTCCATAACTGTGCCTGTAAACAGGTTGGTTTCCTGCAAAACAATGCCGAGCGAACGGCGAAGGTCTGATTTTTTAATTTTATTTATATTTATGCCGTCATAACGGATTTTACCGTCGGCAATATCATAAAAACGATTGATAAGGTTTGTGATGGTGGTTTTACCCGCACCTGTCGCACCTACAAAGGCAACCTTTTGGCCCGGCTCGGCGTAAACGCTTACATCGTGTAAAACCTCTTTACCCTCTTCATATCCAAAGTCGACGCCAACCATTCTGACATCACCGCGAAGCTCGGTATAAGTGAGTGTACCATCTTCGTGTGGATGCTTCCAAGCCCAAAGGCCTGTTCTTTCAGTCGTTTCGGTAATATTTCCGTTTTCATCCTTTTTAGCATTTACAAGTGTTACGTAACCATCATCAGTTTCAGGCAAAGCATCCATCACCTCAAAAACGCGCTCAGCACCTGCAAGGCCCATAACAATAGAGTTTATTTGTTGTGAAAGCTGGTTTACATTACCTGTAAACTGCTTTGTCATATTCAAAAACGGAATAACAATGCTTATTCCCAACGGCATTTCAACACCAAATAACTGTAAAAGACTTAAATTTGGTGCCTTTAAAAGCAGTAAAACACCGCCGACAGTGGCAATTATAACATACAAAATGTTGCCGATATTCATATTGATAGGGCCAAGAATATTGGCATACGCGTGAGCACGCTTACTATCCTCACAAAGTGCATCGTTAATTTCATCAAATTGCTTTTTGGTTTTATCCTCGTGACAGAAAACCTTAACAACCTTTTGGCCGTTCATCATTTCTTGAATAAAGCCCTCAGTTTTGCCGATTGCTTTTTGTTGGCGCATAAAATATTTAGCCGAGCCACCGCCAACCTTTTTAGTAACAAGAAACAGCATAAACACGCCAAAAAGCACCACGAGAGTAATCCAAATACTGTAGGAAAGCATTATTGTAAACACAGTTAACACAACTATACCCGCCTGCAAAACAGATGGTATAGACTGTGAAACAAGCTGACGAAGTGTGTCAATATCGTTAGTGAAATGACTCATGATATCGCCGTGCTTATTGGTGTCAAAATACTTAATAGGTAGATTTTGCATACCGTTAAAGAGTGTTTTACGCATTTTACCCAAAAAGCCCTGTGTGATATATGCCATTAGCTGTGTTTGTGTAAACACCGCTGCAAGCGAAACAACATATAAGGATGCTAAAACAATAATATTTGGAATAATTTCTTTGCTTGCTATATCCCAACCGATGTTTTCTTTAAGGGCTTCTTCAATAATGGCAATTATGCGTTGATTAAAAATTGCGGGTGCAGTAGCAACAAAGGCCGCAAAAACTATGCAGAAAAGCGCCAAAGGAAACAGTACGGGATAATATGAAAATAGCATTTTAATAACACGTTTCAGTGTTGGAACACTTAATTTGCGTTTTCCGTGCGGCATACCCCCGGGACCCTTTGGACCACGGTAATTAGGCGTTTTCATTATTATCACCTCCGTTGGTTTGTTGCTCGTAAACCTCGCGATAAATTTCGCTTAACTTCATAAGCTCGTTATGTGTGCCGATGCTTTCAATTTTACCGTTTTCCATAACGATAATCATATCGGCATCCTGAACTGATGCTATACGCTGAGCAATTATAATTTTTGTAGTGTTTGGAATAAACTCCTTAAAGCCCTTGCGGATAAATGCATCGGTTTTGGTGTCAACCGCGCTTGTTGAATCGTCCAAAATTAAAATTTTCGGCTTTTTAAGAAGTGCCCGTGCAATACAAAGACGTTGCTTTTGACCACCTGACACATTAGTACCGCCCTGCTCGATATAGGTATCATAACCGTCGGTAAAACTGGTTATAAATTCATCTGCTTGCGCTAATTTACATGCCTCAATTAATTCTTCATCGGTTGCATTTTCGTTACCCCAACGCAAGTTTTCTTTAATTGTTCCCGAAAATAGCTGATTCTTTTGAAGCACCATTGCAACGCTGTCACGCAACACCTTAATATCATAATCGCGGACATCCACTCCGCCGACTAAAACCTCACCGTCGGTTACATCATAAAGACGCGGTATTAACTGCACAAGTGACGATTTACTTGAACCCGTACCGCCGATAACACCAACCGTCATACCTGATTTAATTTCAAGATTAATGTTTTCAAGCGCATTGCGTTTGGCATTTTTATTATACTTAAAATTAACATTGTTGAACTTTATCGAACCGTCCAAAACCTTTAAAACAGGGTTTTCGGGATTTTTAAGATTTGGCTCCTCATTTAGCACTTCACAAATACGACGCATTGATTCAAGTGACATTGTAATCATTACATATATCATTGAAAGCATCATAAGTGACATTAAAATTTGCACGCCATAGGTAAGCATTGCCGAAATCTGACCGACATCAATATCAGTTCCGCCACTTTTAATTACAAGGTAAGAGCCCAAAAACAAAATCATTACCGTATTAAAATACATACAAAACTGCATTATGGGGGTATTCAAGGCAACAATGCGTTCTGCCTTGGTAAAGTCTTCGGTTATGCCGTCTGCCGCGGCGGCAAACTTTTGCTTTTCATATTCCTCCCTTGAAAAGCCCTTAACAACACGCATTGCGCGTACATTTTCTTCAATAGACTCATTAAGCTTATCATACTTTTTGAAAACTCGGCGGAATGCGGGCATTGCATTTTTAGCAATCAATAAAAGCCCGAAAAGCAGCACAGGAATAACCACAACAAAGGATGCCGCAAGCGCACCGCCCATTGTATAAGCCATAATGATTGAAAAAATAAATATCATGGGGCTACGAATTGCAGTGCGTATAATCATCATATAAGACATTTGCACGTGAGTAATGTCGGTTGTAAGGCGAGTCACAAGCGAGGTTGCGGAAAATTTATCGATATTACTGAAAGAAAAGCTTTGTATTTTTTCAAACATATCACGGCGCAAATTCTTTGCAAAGCCGGTTGAAGCTTTTGAACAGGTAATTGCGGCGGCACCGCCACAGCAAAGTGACACAAGTGCCATTGCAATAAGTATAAGACCTGTTTGTATAACACTTTCAATAGGTGCACCTGCTTTAATGTCATTAACAAGGTTAGCTGTTATAAAAGGAATAATAACCTCAATTATAACCTCACCCATAATAAAAATTAAGGTTAAAATAGATGGCAGCTTATATTCCCTTATTGATTTTGCCAATGTTTTAATCATCTTGTTCCTCCAAATTGGTTATAAAACGGTTTATCATACTCAAAAAGGTTTCTATCTCACTGTCTGTAAAACCCTTTCTCATTCTTTTTTCACGGTTTGTTATGTCATTCATTATGTTTTGATGAATTTGAATCGCCTTATCGGTTAAAATTATTCTTTTAAGTCGAGCATCACTTTCAACGCTCACCCTTTTTATAAAGCCGTTTTGCTCCATCGTTTTTAAAATGTTGCTTGCGGTTGAACGGCGAATAGAAAAACGGTTTTCAAAATCACGCTGAAAAATTTGCTTTTCACGGTTTTCATATAAATAATGAATAGCCCAGCCGTTTACACCCTTTGGTAAAACAATTTTTTGTGACGCCGAGCTCTTTTCAATATCACGTTTTATATAGTTTGATAAACGCCTGATATTAAACCCAATGTTTTTTTCGCGTTGCATAATTTTATCTCCTTAAAAGACTAAATGTTAGCACCCTAACATTATAATACTATACCCTTCTATTGTCAACCAAAAACAAAAATAAAACGGCAGATTTTTCTGCCGTTTTATAGTTTAATTTTTATTACTTTTTAAGTGAAATTGCCTTCTTTACTTTTTCTGCAATATTAACAGCACGAAGACCAAATTCATCCAAAAGCTTAACCGCAGGGCCTGAATGACCAAATTCATCATTTACGCCAAGTTTAACAACAGGTGTTGGATATACCTCGCTTAAATATTCGCTTACAGCACTGCCAAGGCCACCGATTACCGAATGCTCTTCGGCAGTAACAATAGCGCCTGTTTCTTTTGCGGCTTTAAGCACGATTTCGGTATCAAGCGGCTTAATTGTTGCCATATTGATAACTCTGGCATTTATACCCTCGGCTTTCAAAAGGTCATGGGCTTCAAGGGCTTCCTTAACCATAAGACCGGTTGCGATAATAGTTACATCGTTACCTTCACGAAGCTCAACACCCTTACCGATTTCAAACTTATAATCGTCATCAAAAACAACCGGAACAGCAAGGCGGCCAAAACGCATATAAATGGGACCGTCATGCTCCATTGCTGCGTATACTGCCTTTTTGGCTTCGGTTTCATCAGCGGGATTAATGATAGTCATACCGGGGATGGTGCGCATTAAAGCAATGTCTTCATTACATTGGTGTGTTGCACCGTCTTCACCAACCGAAATGCCTGCGTGGGTTGCAGCGATTATAACATTAAGGTGTGGATAACCAACCGAGTTTCTAATTTGTTCAAAGGCGCGGCCTGCCGCAAACATTGCAAAGGAGCTGCAAATAACCTTTTTACCTGTTGCCGCAATGCCTGCTGCAATGCCTACCATATTTTGTTCGGCAATGCCACAATCATAAAAGCGTTCAGGAAAAGCTTTTTTAAACATACCTGTTTGTGTTGCAGCGGCAAGGTCAGCGTCCATAACTATAAAATCATCACGCTTTTTGCCAAGCTCAACAAGCGCAGTGCCAAAGCCAACGCGAGTTGCCACATTTTTAACTTCTGCCATAATGCTTTTCCCTCCTATTCCATTTCTGCAAGCCTTGCATAAATCTCATCAAGTGCTTGTGCCGCCAATTCATCATTGGGGGCAGCACCGTGCCAATTAACAGCGTTTTCCATATAAGAAACGCCCTTGCCCTTAATGGTTTTTGCAATAATCGCAACCGGCTTATCAATGCTTTCGGCTTCGTTTAAAGCGGCTTCGATTTGTTCAAAATCGTGACCATCAATAATAATTGTGTGCCAATTAAATGCCGCAAACTTTTTGTCAATAGGCATTGCAGAGTTAACCTCTTCAATAGTGCCGTCAATTTGCAAATTATTATAATCAACAAATGCTGTAAGGTTGGAAAGATTTTTATTTGCCGCAAACATTGCAGCTTCCCACACTTGACCTTCTTCGATTTCGCCATCGCCTAAAACTGTGTAGACCTTGAAATCGTCACCAAAGTGCTTTGCAGATAATGCCATACCCACTGCAGCTGAAATGCCTTGACCGAGTGAGCCGGTTGACATATCAACACCCGGGATATTTTTCATATCGGGATGTCCCTGCAAAATACTGCCAATTTGACGAAGTGTTGTCAAAAGCTCTGGGTCGAAAAATCCGCGCTCGGCAAGTACTGCATAAAGTGCAGGGGCAGCGTGTCCCTTTGACAAAACAAAACGGTCACGGTCTGCCTTTTGGGGATTTTTGGGGTCAATGTTCATTTTTGCGAAATAAAGATAGGTTAAAATATCCACACAAGAAAGTGAGCCGCCAGGGTGACCTGCCTTTGCGCTGTGGATACTTTTGATTATCCCAATTCTTGCCTTTTGTGCGGTAAGCTCAAGGGATTTTTTAAGCGCTATGTCCATCTTTTCCTTCCTTTCAGTCTTTAAGATAATCTATGAAATCAGACACCGCACCGTCACAACATTCACTCGAAACAAAATCAACCATTTGCTTGATTTCATCGGGCGCACCTGCGACAGTAGCGCTTACATCTGCATTTTCCAACATTTCTATATCATTATAAAAATCGCCAATAGCGTACGAGTAACCTTTTTTAATATTAAACATTTCGCAAAGCCGTCTAATTGCGGTGGCTTTTGAAACACCCAGCGGTATTTGTTCTAAAAATTTTTGATGTTCGCCATCTAAATAAAGCCCCGTTAAAATAATGCGAGAGGTTTTATCATATTTTTTTGAAAGTTGTTTTAGCTTTTCAAAATCCTCTTCCTCATCACAGGTGAAAAGCACCTTATTCCAGTCATATGAAACAACTTCTTCATAAGAAATAACCGTTGTTTCTAAACTTTGATATTTTTGGTGCAAATCTGTTTTTGCGGTTTTATTTAAGGTGAAAATTCTTTTACCTGTATGAACTTCAATTCCAACATTAAGGCCACTGTCCAAAACTTCTTTTGCGAAACAGTAATCGGATTTTGGCAAAAGCTCTTGATGTAGGATTATCTCATTTTCATAATCATAAATCATACATCCGTTTGCCACAACTGATGGCGAAATTCTTAAAAGAGTATTAGTAACATCGCTTATCGCGGTAACGCTTCTACCCGTTGCAATAGCGAAATAACCGCCCTCGTTCATAAAATGTTCGATTGCTTTAATATTTTTCTCGTTGATATATCCGCTTTCCATCAAGGTGCCATCAATATCACAAGCCAAAAGACAACCTGTAAATTTACCCAAGGTTATTTAATCTCCCTTAAAAATTTAGTGAAATAATTTGGCAAGTCAGACTCAAATTCCAAATACTTATTTGTAATTGGGTGAACAAAGCCAACCTTTTTTGCGTGAAGGCACTGCCCATTAAGTGAAGTAATCACTTTTTTAGGGCCATAAACATCGTCCCCTGCAACCGCATGGCCGATATATGCCATATGCACACGAATTTGGTGTGTGCGCCCTGTTTCGAGGCGTAACCTTATATGTGTGAAATTGCCGAAACGCTCAATAACCTTATAATGTGTAACGGCATTTTTGCTGTTTCTATCGGTAACCGCCATTTGCTTACGCTTTACAGGGTGGCGGCCGATTGGCGCATCAATAATGCCCTCATCATCTTTAAGATTGCCATAAACCACTGCTTCATATTCACGGGTGAAGGAATGCTCCTTAATTTGTGCAGCAAGACCGTTGTGGGCAGTATCGTTTTTTGCAACCATTAAAAGACCGCTTGTGTTTTTATCAATACGGTGAACAATACCGGGTCGCATAATGCCGTTTATACCTGAAAGCGAAGCACCGCAATGGTGCATTAAAGCATTAACAAGCGTACCCTCCAAATTTCCGTTTGCGGGGTGCACAACCATACCCTTTGGCTTGTTCACAACAAGTAAGTCATTATCCTCATAAACAATATCAAGCGGTATTTCTTCGGCCTTTACATCATAAGAAACGGGGTCGGGTAATTTAAGCACAACCTTATCCCCTGTTTTAAGCTTTAAATTTTTGGCAGCAACCTTACTGTTTACCAAAACACACCCGTCTTCAATAAGCTTTGCGGCGCGAGAACGGGTCATTTCGCCAATTTCGGCCACAAAAACATCAAGACGGATATTGCCGTCAAAATCGCAAACCTTTTCAATTGTTTTCATTTTCTAAAACCTTTTTAGATTTAAAATCCTTAACGGTATCAATTACAAAATAAAGTATCAAAAGCCCTGCACCGATAACAACCGCGCAGTCAGCAACATTGAAAACAGGAAAATCCTTCCAAAAAGCAAACTGTAAAAAGTCAATTACATTGCCGTCCCTGAAAATGCGGTCAATCATATTGCCGATACCACCAAAAATTATAAGGGACAGTGACCAAAAGCAAAGCTTACTTTTTTTGCCATATTTAAAAAGCAAAAAAGCACAAACCGCCATAATCGGCACAGTCAGAGCCAAAAGTGCCCAGGTTTTACCCTGAAAAATGCCCCACGCACCGCCGCGGTTATGTATATAAACAATATCAATTATTCCCTTAATAAAGCCCGAGCCCTCATACAGTTCATAATTTGTCATTATAAAATGCTTTGACCATTGGTCTAAAACAAGGGATAAAGCACCCGTAACAAGTGCTAAAACATAAGAAATCAAAAACAAATCCTCCTAAGATTATTCGTCTTCTTCGGTGTCTGCAACCACGGCAAAGCCGTTATCTTCGGGCTCTACCTCAACATTTTTTACAATAAAGCTTTCGGCATTTGGAACAGCATCTATTTTAGCGGTGATAACCTGCGCCATTCTTTCAGGGTCCATTTGAACAGCATCGGGAATTTCCTGTAAAACGCTTAAATGCTCCTTATATTTAGAGGTAACAGCCGACTTAAATGCCGCAATTTCAAGCTTTAATTTATCAAACAATACCTGCTGACGCTTAACGCTGTCATCAGCGGCGGCAGTAATGCTGTCGGCCTGTAATTTTGCTTTTTTAATCATTGCCTCAAGCTCGGCCTCTAAATTAGCTTTTCTTTCAGCCGCTTCAAGCTCAAAACGACTTACGGTTTCTTTTTCAAGGGCAGTGATAAGGGTAACCTTATCCTCGGCCTCTTTAATCATTTCTTCACTTTTTGCGTTTGCTTCCGCAACGATTTGTTCAGCAAGCTTTTGCGCGCTTAAAAGCACGCTTTGAATACTGCTTTTTGAATGCTCGGCCGAATCAATTTCACCTTGAAGGCGGTCTGCCTCTGCTTTATATTCGTTAATAATTTTTTCAAAGCTTAAATAATCTGCCGCAACCTTATCAAGAAAAATTTCAACCTCTTCGGGCTTGTAACCACTCATGGATTTTGAAAAACCAACTTTTTTAATTTCTTCGGCTGTGAACATAATTTTAACACTCCTAAAAATATTTTTTAAATTCCAAAATAATTCTGTCTTTTTTAGACTTTTTGCTTGTGCTGTCGATGATAAATTTACCCTTTGAACGAATTGAAATAACATCACCGTCGGTTATTTGCTTGGTGGTCTTTTCACACACAACCGAATTAACCGAAACATACCCAAGGTTTATAAATTCCTCCGCCTTATTTCGTGAAATATCAGCAACTGCTGACACAACACAGTCAAGCCGCAGGGACGATACCGTCGAGGATGACAAAACAAGCTTACTGCTTTGAGGTAACGGCTCTTTAAAACCGAGGGAAAGCTCAACACCTACCCTGCCGATTTTACTGACATTGGATTTTACAAAATCTAAAACCTCATCCTTAAAAAAGGCAACTGCCCTGCCGTTTTCCACCAAAATATCACCAATGCTTTCACGGGTGATACCAAGCGCCATTAAAGCGCCTAAAAAATCGCGGTGCTTTAATGTGTCAACCGCCCTGTAACTAAAGGTGACCGCCGTAATTGGAAAGTCGGCTTCCTCGCACCAGTCGGGCTTACATAAAAGCATTTGTCGCTCGGCACCGTCAAAACCGCCCCACACCATAAAATCAGCATTGCGGTTTTGAAGCACCCTTTGCGCTAAGGCAATTTCCTCTCGGCTTAAAAAGCCAAGAAATTTGGGCTTATTTGTTTTTTGTGCAATGTCAAATGTGTCATTTATGCGGGCAATCAGTATATCACTTTTCATTAAAAGTACATACGGTTTTCATCGAAATCCTCAAGCATAACCTCGCCCATAACATCAACATCAGCGGGCACAATCATAAAGGTTGAAACTGCAACCTTGCGGATATTACCGTGATTTGCATAAGCCACACCGCTTAAAAAGTCGATAATTCTTCTTGAAACATCGCGGTCGCAAACCTCTAAATTTAAAACAACGGTCTTTTTAGCGTTAAGGTGGTCAGCAATAGAGGTAACATCCTCAAAGCGTTCCGGCTTAACCAAAACAACCTGCATACCGCCCTGTGCAGTTTTAGCTTTGCCGCCACCGAGCACACGGGGTGTGGTGTCTCTTCTCACCTCGGGCTGTGCCTTCTTTTTAGGCATGGCTTCCTCTGCCACTTCCATTTCTTCTTCAAAACCATCATCTTCAGGAATTGTCATAATGTTTTTAATGCTGTCAAAAATACCCATTTTTTAGTCCTCACTTTATTTTAATTGAATTTATTAATATCGTTTACCGAACAATGCAGTGCCAACCCTTACAAGATTTGCACCCTCTTCAATGGCAATGTCAAAATCATCCGACATACCCATTGACAAAATGTTCATATAACTATTATCTATGTTTTTATCTCTTATGTCAACAAACAGTTGATACATTTTTTTAAAATATTTGCGATTATCTTCGGCATTTTCGCAAATCGGCGGTATTGCCATAAGACCGCAAATTCTAATATTTGTTAATGCCGCAATTTCTTTTATGCTGTTTTCTAAATTATCGGGTGTAAAGCCCCATTTAGAATCCTCATCACCAATGTTTATTTCAAGCAAAATATCCATCGTTTTGCCTATTTTTTGCGACTGTTTTGAAATTTCTTTCGCAAGTTTTAAAGAATCGACCGAATGAATAAGCTCAACCTTACCTACAACATCCTTTACCTTATTTGTTTGCAAATGGCCGATAAAGTGGTGGTGAACATCTATAACACCGTCATATTTTAAAAGAAGTTCCTGCACCTTGTTTTCACCGATATAAGCTATACCCTTATTTATGGCATAGTTAATAGTGTCAACATCCACAGTTTTTGTGGCGGCAAGTAAAATTACATCCTGTCGGGTTTTTCCCGCCTTTAAAAGTGCTTTGTCAAGTTTTTCCATTACGGCATCATAATTTAAGTCGAATTCTTTAGCCGATAATTTTTCCATCATAAAGGTTTCTTCCTTTCACAATAACCTGGTCATAAAGCCGAAGCGAGCCATCGGCATCGGCCTTTTCGCAAACCATCATACTGTCGGTAGAATAAAGTATATTAACCGGTACAAACTTGGCCTGCATGCCCTTTAAAATGTAAACACCCTTTTTGCCGTCAACTATGCGAAGTGCCTTTTTAGGAACTTTAAGCCCGCTGTATTCACGACTAACCACCGTCATAGGACCGCTTCGCATTGCGGCAAGCTCGGAATTCATTTCATTGCAGGAAAAAATAATTACCGCATCAAGCGAATCGTTTGAGGTGTTGATTTGCTTAACCGTAACAGGTAAAACAGGTGAAGATTTTACCGAGGTGTAAATTTTAAGCGTATCACCCGCTTTAAAGTTATGCGATTCATTTATTGAAACCTTTGCGGCGATATACCATTCATAGTCCGAAACAATTTTGCCAATAACATTGCCGTTTTGCTTTTCTGCCGAAATTTTATCTAAATATTCAGGTGAATAACGGCTTAGATTATCTGATTTTAAAACCGTTTCATAACCATCGGTTTTAGAAAGAAAATAACCCGACTGTGAAGCATTTATTTGCCCCTTAACACCCGTAAGATTTTTGTTTAACTTTGCGAGCTGGGAATTTAACGCTTCAAGCTGTGAAGAAAATGAAGCCGTTTCACCCATGGCTGCTTGCCTACGATTTATTGAAAACAATAGCTGGTCGCTGTTTTTCTGTGCATCGGAAAAAGTGCCGTTAGCGGTTGCCAAAACAAAGCTGTTAAGGTTATCGCTTATTCTTTTGTTTATTAGGTCTAAATTAGCGGCATCCAAATCGTTATATGACAAAATGTCGTTAATATCATCAATTTTCTTTTGTACCGACTCGATTTGGCTTAATGTAATTGATGCCGACTCGTTACCGTAAATATTGGCGACCACACCGTTTTTGGCAACACGCTCGCCATCATCAATCATAAAATGCAAAACACCGCTGTTATTATTTTCAACCAAAATTTCGTTACGAATAATCACACCCGTAATTTTAAAGCCGTTATTAGCGGTGTAAAAAACTGCGCTGTCGGTGGTAACAGGTTTATAAAAAGCAGAAAACAACTGGTTTACAAGAAAAGACAAGGCAACCGTTATAATTGCCGCTTTTGCCAGTGTATTCTTTTTCATAAAGCTATTCCTCCTTTAAAAAACCTTGCGCCAATTTTAGTGCATTTTCAAAATACTTTTCTTCCACATCGGGATAAAACCAATTTATACGACTGTCACGCCTAAACCAAGTAAGCTGTCGCTTTGCATAGCGGCGGGTTTGCTGCTTTAATTTTTCGATGCAGTCTTCCAAGGTGCTCTCCCCCGAAAGAATTGGGTAAAGCTCTTTATGGCCTATTGCCTGAAAGCCACCCTTTTTATTATTACCAAAGGTTGTTTTTGCTTCCTCTAAAAGCCCGTTTTCAAGCATTAAATCAACACGGCGGTTAATTCTTTCATAAAGCTTTTCGCGGTCCTTAAAGGTAATACCTATCACCAACGGCTCAATTTCCGTTTCACCGTTTTTAGAAAGGGCATTTTGTTCGGTAAAGGTTTTGCCGGTTTTAATATAAACCTCAAAAGCCCTGATAATTCTTCGGCGGTTATTTTTATGCAGTCGGTTGGCAGAGTCAATATCGAATTCGGCCAATTCTTTAAGCATTTGTTCAGCACCGATTTTATCAAACTTTTCTTCTAAAGAATTTCGCAGTTCATAATCGGTTTCTTCATCTAAAAATTCGATATTGTCCAAAAGCGACGAAACATAAAGCCCTGTACCACCAACAATTATGGGGGTTTTGCCCCGTTTGGCCACTTCTTTAATTTTTTCCCTTGCAACCTTTACATACTCCGCCACCGAATATTCCTGTGATAAGTCCAAAAATTCAAACAAATGGTGCGGTATGCCGCATTTTTCACTCTTGTCGGGTGCGGCTGATGCAATATGTATACCCCTATAAATTTGCATTGAATCGGCCGAAACGATTTCACCGTTTAAATTTTTAGCAAGGCATATGCTCAAATCAGTCTTTCCCGAGGCGGTAGGGCCAACAACAAATAAAACCTTTATCATTGTATCCGCCCGAACTGTTTTTCAAGCTCTCTTTTCTTTATTTCATAAGCTACAGGTCTGCCGTGCGGACAATATAAAATTTCTTTTGTCAGCAGCACCTTTTCGGCAAGTGACTGCATTTCAAGGGTGGTGGTAACGCTTCCCGCTTTGATTGCCGCCTTGCAGGCAACCGTGTGGAAAAGGTTTTCCTCCCTTTCAACCTGTACTGACTTTGTTTTTATTAAGCTTTCCGCCATTTCGGAAAGTAGTGACTGTATATTCTCACCAATAAGGGTTGTGGGCACAGCACGCACCGCAACAGTTGAGGTACCAAAGTCATCAATTTCAAAGCCCGCCTTTAAAAGCAGGTCTAAATTGTCGATAATAGCGTTATATTCATCCTTTTGAAGATTTGCGGTTATCGGGGTTAAAAGTGCCTGAACTTCAATTTTGTGTTCACTCTTTAATTTGTTATACAAAATACGCTCGTGTGCGGCGTGCTTGTCTATCATAAAAATACTGTCACCCATTTGGGCAATGATGTAGGTATTAAATGCTTGTCCGATAACCTTTATAACCGGCTTTTCATCGATTATTTCGTTAATTTCTTTTTCTATTTCAACAATTTTTTCAACCTGTGGTTTTGGGGCATACACAGGTTCGGTCTTTTGGCCATTTTCACCCACAAAGGAATATGTGTCGGCAAAGGTTGGCTTTTGCGAAGCTTCAAAGCTTAACCTTTGAGATGTGGGTTGCTTATGCTCATAAACAGGTGGTTGAGGTGCGGTTTTGGGCTCTTCAGTTTTTATAACTGTTTGCCTAAACTGTTCGGTTGTCATTCTTTCAAAGGGATTAAAGGCAGGGGTTGGGGCTGAAAGTTTAATTTCAGGGCGGGTATCGCCGCTTGAAAGTGCGCTTTTAACCGCCTGATAAACTGCTTCGAAAATGCGTTTTTCATCAGAAAATCTAACCTCAGTTTTAGCGGGGTGCACATTGACATCCACCGTGTCAAACGGAACGGTCACATAAAGCACAAAGGACGGGAATTTGCCAATCATTGCGCTGTTTTTATATGCCTGCTCAACCGCCGCAATAATTGTGCCCGAACGCACCAAACGGCCGTTTAAAAATGTAAATTGGTTATTTCTTGTAGGTCTGCACAAAACGGGCTTACAAGTAAGTCCCGAAATAGTAATGCCGTTTTGTTCGCCAAAAACATCAATAAGTGAATTTGAAAATTCACGTCCTAAAACGCTGTAAACGGCGGATTTTGTCTTGCCGTCGCCCGAGGTGTTAAGGGTTTGCTTTCCGTCACGAATAAATTTAAAGGAGATTTCGGGGTGAGAAAGTGCAATGCGGTCAATAACCGCCGCACAGGCATTTGCCTCCGACACATCCTTTTTAAGAAACTTCATTCTTGCGGGGGTGTTATAAAACAAATCACGAATAATTATGGTTGTGCCTTTGGGACAGCCAACCTCTTCATATTCTATTTCCTGACCGCCCTCAATAACATAATGTGTGCCAATTTCTTCATTTTCATAAAGAGTTAACATTTCAACCTTTGAAACCGACGAAACCGCCGCCAAGGCCTCACCCCTAAAGCCCAAGGTGGAAATTGAGTTAAGGTCGTTATCTACTTTTATTTTGCTTGTGGCGTGGCGTAAAAATGCCAAAGGCACATCACCGTTTGAGATACCGCAGCCGTTGTCGGTAATGCGAATATAAGAAATGCCACCATTTTTAATTTCAACCGTTATGATATTGGCACCCGCATCAATAGAGTTTTCAACAAGCTCCTTTATAACCGAAGCAGGACGCTCAACAACCTCACCCGCGGCGATAAGCTCGGCCACATTTTTGGGTAAAACATTGATTTTAGGCATAATTACACCTCACCTTCTTAAATTTCTTTTGCTTTTTTGCAAATATCAAATAAAATTTGCATTGATTCAATTGGTGTTAGGGTATTAACATCAATTGCCTTTAAATCCTTTAAAATATCCTGTGCGGACTGCATTTCAAAGGACATTTGCATATCGGTTGGGGCAACTGTTTTATAAGTTACAATACCCTCGTTTTCGCAAAGGTGCAAAATTTCCTTTGCACGTTCAATAACAGCGTTTGGTATGCCGCTTAATTTTGCAACCTCGATACCGTAGCTGTCATCAGCACCACCACGCACAATTCGGCGTAAAAATGTAATATCATCGCCGCGCTTTTTAACCGCAACATTATAATTTTTAACGCCTTTAAGCTCGTTTTCCATTTCGGTAAGCTCGTGATAATGTGTTGCAAACAATGCCTTTGCGCCAAGCTTTTTCTTGTCGGCAACAAATTCAAGCACCGCACGTGCAATGGACATACCGTCAAAGGTTGAGGTGCCGCGCCCAATTTCATCAAGTATTAAAAGACTGTGCTTAGTTGCGTTTTTAAGGATATAGGCAACCTCGCTCATTTCAACCATAAAGGTTGACTGACCCGATGCCAAATCATCCGATGCACCAACACGGGTGAAGATTGCATCCACTGTGCCGATTTCGGCGCTTGTTGCGGGAACAAAGCAACCAATTTGTGCCATAAGTGTGATAAGTGCCACCTGTCGCATATAGGTTGATTTACCTGCCATATTTGGACCTGTGATAATAGCACATCGGTCATCATTCATATTAAGCAGAGTGTCGTTAGAAACAAATGGAGTTTTAATCACCTGTTCAACAACGGGGTGTCTGCCGTCGATAATGCGTATAACACCGTTTGTATTTATAAGTGGTCGGCAGTAATGGTTGTCCGCCGAAACATTTGAAAGTGATAATATTACATCAAGCTTTGCGATAGCCCCTGCCGTTTTTTGAAATCGTATAACCTCGGCCGCCATTTTTTTGCGAATAGTATCAAATATTTCATATTCGACCTGAACAATGCGGTCCTTTGCGGTAAGCACACGCTTTTCAATTTCTTTTAGCTCTTCGGTGATAAAGCGTTCCGCATTAGTGAGTGTTTGCTTTCTTATGTAATCGTCAGGTACTTTATCCAAAAACGAATTTGTAACCTCGATATAATAGCCAAAAACCTTGTTATAACGCACCCTTAAATTCTTAATGCCTGTGCGTTCTTTTTCACGGGCTTCAATTTCAGCCAAAACATCTGTGCCGCTGTTCATATCGTGGCGTAGTGTGTCAACAAGCTCGCTGTATCCGTCTTTAATAAGATTACCCTCACGCACGGTTGTGGGTGCATCGGGGTTTATCGAATCGTTTATTAAATTTACAATATCCTCAAGTGTGTCGATTTCATTATAAATTTCCTTTAACATTTTGCAGCTTGCATTTGTTAAAAGTGCTTTTATTTGCGGAAAACGGGATGCGGTAGCTGAAAGCAATAACAAATCTCTCGCATTGGCAGAGCCGTAAACCACCCTTGTCATAAGGCGTTCAATATCACGAATACCGTTTAAGCTTTCGCCGATTTCACCACGCAAAATTGTGTCGCCCACAAGCTCTTCCAAAGCGTTTTGGCGCATTGTAATTTCCGAAACACTTAAAAGGGGCTGTAAAAGCCAGTTTCTTATAAGGCGCTTGCCCATTGCGGTTTTGGTTTTGTCAAGCACCCACAAAACCGAGCCCTTTTTGGCTTTAAGGCGCATAGTTTCGCAAAGCTCTAAATTGCGAACGGCGGTAATATCGAGCTTCATAAACTTGCCGCCGGTGTAAACATTAACCCTGTTCACCGAAATTTGACCGTTAACGCCTGTTTCGTATAAATATTCAAGCACGGCACCAAAAGCGGCACTTTCAGCGCTATCTCTTACAAGCCCGATATTTTCAACACTTATGGTGTTAAAATGCTTTAAAATAAGCTCTTCGGTGTTTGTGAAAACAAAGCTTTTGGCATCGCGCACGGTAATCATACCGTCAAAATATTTTTCAAGATAATCATAAACTGCGGGAAGCTTGCCCTTAAAGTCATCGCTTATAAGAATTTCTTTTGGTGCAAAGCGAGAAATTTCATCCATAAGCGCAATGCTTGTTTTGTCGTTTGCAACATAGGTTGCGTGACATTCACCCGTTGAAGCATCGGTAAAGCAAAGACCGATTTCACCGCCGCAAATTGCAATGGAAGCAAGGTAGTTGTTTCTGCCCTCGTCAAGCATACTGTCTTCCATAACGGTGCCGGGGGTAATTGTGCGGATAACATCACGCTTAACTATTCCCTTTGCGGTGGCGGGATTTTCAACCTGCTCGCAAATTGAAACCTTATAGCCCTTTTCAACAAGTCGTGCAATGTATGCTTCACAGCTGTGGAAGGGCACGCCGCACATTGGGGCGCGTTCCTCCATACCGCAGTCCTTACCTGTTAAAACTAAATCTAATTCCTGAGAAGCCTTTTTGGCATCTTCGAAAAACATTTCATAAAAGTCACCCACGCGGAAAAACAGTATACTGTCTTCGTGCTGTGCTTTAATGTCATTATACTGTCGCATCATTGGTGATAATTCTGCCATTTTAAACTTCCCTTTCTAAAATTTTAATATTTTATTAGTGACAACCGCCACAGGTTGCACAACTGCCTGTACAAGCGTCGTGTGTTTCACAGGTTGCGGGGTCTTCACCGTCAAGTGATTTTGAAATAATGGTGTTAACCTCATTCACTAATTGGTCAAGCATTGCCTTTGCGGTGTTATATTCCACCATTGAGGGACTTGCCATAACATTTCCGTATATTTCGCGAAGCTCTTCATTAAGCTTTTTAACAAGCACATCATCCTTGTTTTCATCGCTGACAGCTTTTTCAAGCTCCATTCTCTTAATATTAAATTCGCCAATAGCGTTTTGTAAATCAGTATCAGCATCATTTGCAAGGCGTGCCTTTGCATAACGAACAAAGCGTTCATCCGCCTGAATTGCTTTACCAAGTTCTCTTGCTACTTCAATAACATCCATTTTAAATACCTCTTTTTTAAAAATTAAATTATTTCACCGTAAAGGCCGTTTTCATATCCTAAAACCTTTACGCTTAAAAACTGACCGAGCAGATTTTCATCCGCTTTAAATTCAATAACGGCAGTACCGTTTGTGTGACCTGCCATAAAGCCGTCACGACTGCCAAAGTCATCACACAAAACGCGGTATGTGTTGCCGATATATTTGTTTATATTTTCTTTTGCAATTTCTTCCTGCAATTTTAAAAGCTCGTCAAACCATTTACCCTTTTCTTCACGGGTTATGGGGTCGTCCATCACGGCGGCAGGTGTGCCGTTTCGTTTTGAATAAATAAATGTGAAAAGAGAAGCAAATTTCACCTTTTCAACAAGGGTTAAGGTTTCTTTAAAATCTTCATAGCTTTCACCTGGGAAGCCAACAATAATATCGCTTGTTAAATCGACATAATCCAAACGCTCTTTTGCGTTTTCGATAAGCTTTAGATAGCTTTCGCGGTCGTAATAGCGATTCATTCGCTTTAAAATTTTACTGCTGCCGCTTTGGAAAGGCAAATGAAGATGGCGGCTAACCTTTTTGCAATCTCTTATAGTATCCAAAAGCTCAACCGTGCAGTCTTTTGGGTGAGAGGTCATAAACCTTATAACAAATTCACCCTCAACCTCGTTTAGCATACGCAAAAGCTTTGCAAAATTTACGCCGTGGTCACAGCCCTTGCCGTATGAGTTTACATTTTGTCCCAAAAGGGTGATATCCTTAACGCCGTTTTTAACCATTTCTTTAAATTCGGCAAGAATTTTTTCGGGCTCGCGTGAGCGTTCTCTTCCCCTTACATAAGGCACGATACAGTAGGTGCAAAAATTGTTACAGCCGTACATAATCGGAAGCCAGCCCTTAAAGGTGCCGTCGCGCTTAATGGGTACATCCTCAACAATGGTATTGTTATCCATTGAAAGCTCAAAAATTCTAGGTGAGCCCGAAAGGCGTTTATAAATAAATTCGGGCAAACGGTGGGAAACATGTGTACCCATTACAATGTCAACATAAGGATAGCTTCTTTTGAATTTTTGGGCAATATGCTCCTGCTGGGACATACAACCGCAAACCGCAACGATAGTATTCGGTCTTTCGGCCTTAATGTGCTTTGTCATACCCACATTGCCGAAAACACGCATTTCGGCATGCTCACGCACGGCGCAGGTGTTGAAAATTATAAAATCGGCCTCTTCCATTTCGTCGGTTATAGCATAACCGCATTCACAAAGCATACCCTTTAAGCGTTCACTGTCGTTAACATTTTGCTGACAGCCAAAGGTTATAACACACGCTTTTGGGGTTGTGCCATATATATCGAAAGCCAAGCTTTTTACTCTATTAGCAAAAACTGCTTGCTCTGAAAAATTGGTAGTTTGTGTAAGATTTTTTTGCAACAAAAATTCTCCCTTTTATATAATCAATTTATTATACTATATATTTTATAATAATGCAAGTAAAAAGCCCAATGAAATTTCATCGGGCTTTAAAAAATTATTCATTATTTTGGTGGTTTAAAACTTCATCAATGTTATAACGCGGCCTGCCCTTTGTTTCAAGGTAAATTTTGCCGATATACTGACCGACAACACCGATAGAAAAAAGCTGAACACCGCCCAAAAACCAAATAGAAATCATAAGAGAGGGCCAACCGCCACCCGCATTTCTAAAGAAGTAAGATGCCAAAACATAGCAAAGGGCTAAAAACGAGCAAAGCATTATAAGAAGCCCCAACGCCATAATAAGCTTCATTGGGCGAATACTGAAGGAGGTTATCCCCTCCCACGCAAATTTTATCATTTTTCGGGGTGAATATTTTGTTTTTCCCGCTGTGCGTTTTTTCCTTGCATAATAAACACAGTCGGTTTTATAGCCAAGCTCAGTCACAATACCTCTTAAAAATAAATTGCGTTCGGTATATTTTAAAAGCTGCTTTGTGGCACGCTGGCTTAAAAGGCGAAAATCGGCGTGATTATTGACCGTTTTGACGCCCAAAAAGTGCATAAACTTATAGAAAAATTCGGCTGTTGTACGCTTTAAAAAGCTGTCGGTTTTGCGGTCAGACCGCACCCCGTAAACAATGTCACAGCCACCCTCAAATTTATCGAGCATTTGCTCAATAGCAAAAATATCATCCTGCAAATCAGCATCGATGGTAATGGTTACATCGCACATTTCGGCCGCTACCTCGAGCCCTGCAACAAGGGCGTTTTGGTGACCGACATTTGCGGCAAGCAAAACACCGTAAACATGGTTATATTTTTGGTGAGCGGCAGTAATTAACTGCCTTGTATTATCGGCACTGCCGTCATCAACAAATAAAATGCCGCTGTTTTCAGCAATTTTTTGCCTTTTAATAAGGTCAAAAAGCAGGTTTGAAAGCTGCTGCAAAGTATTTTCAAAAACCTCTTGCTCGTTAAAGCAAGGTACAATAATCATTAAGCGTTTCATCTTAACACCTCACAACATATTATACCGCCAAATCATCATAAGGTCAATAGAAAAAAGGTGCTTAAAAAAGCACCTTTTATTCTTTATCCAATAGCATTATTTGAGCCAACCGTAATGGTGGTTGTGTAATATCTTCCGCCGCGGTAAATTTTAACGCTTACCTTTTGGTCTGGCTTTAAATCATTAACCAAATCGCCAAATGCAGTATAATCTTTAACAGTTTTACCGTTAAATTCGGTGATAATATCACCCCTGCGAAGCCCTGCTTCATAAGCGGGACTGCCACTGTAAACACTTGAAACAACCGCGCCCGCGGGATAACCGTAATATTTAAGATTTTTTTCGGTATATTTTTCGCTTAAAGTAATGCCGATGTATGGCTCGGGCGAATTTTCTTTCGCAATAATTTTATCGCAAATTTCTATTGTGGTGTTAGAAGGTATAGCAAAGCCCATACCCTCGAATTCCTCTGACACAATTTTTGAGCTGTTTATACCCACCAATTTACCTGTTGCATCAACAAGCGCACCACCCGAATTACCGGGGTTAATTGCGGCATCGGTTTGTATAAGCTTGATGTCAGAATCGCTTGAAACCACGCGGTTTAAGCCGCTAATAACACCATAGGTTACGCTGTCCATAAATTCAAGACCGCCTGGGTTGCCGACAGTTATAACATACTGCCCAACCTTGACCTTGTCAGAATCGGCAATTTCAATTACAGGAAGACCTGTAACATTTATTTTTATAACCGCCAAGTCGGCTGAAATGTTATAGCCAACAACAGTTGCAGTATAAGCATTTTCGGCCTTTGTATCCAAAAACACCTCAATTTTTGTGCTTTGGCGGTTGGTAACTGCATCAGCAATAACGTGATAATTCGTGATTATATAACCATTTTCTTTATAAATAACACCGCTACCCTCACCTGTTGCGTCTTGCTGATTACCAAAAAAGCTTGTAACCGAGGTGGTAGTTCTGATACCAACAACACTGGGGGTGACCTTTGTGGCAACTGCCTCTACAACCGAAAACGCCTGTTCTTCAACATTTATATTAACTGTGTTGTTTTCCAAATCCAAATGCTCGGTCGGGGCGTGTTCATCCTGTCCCCAAAAATATGCAGTTGTAATGGTTGCGCTGACAACACCAACCGTACAGGCAACTATTGCCGCTACCACAACCGTTAAAAAACTAAACCTTGCTTTAACCTTTTGCGGCTTTGGGTTGTAAGGCGGTGTATATTGTGTATTGTCAAAATCGGTATTATTATAATTAAAATCGTTCACAAAATCACTCCTTATTTTTCGAATATAGTATAAATATATTTCGAAAAATTTATGAAAATATGAATAAAAAGTAAATTTATTTAGCCAAATAAATAAGCAAAACCGTAATATCGGCAGGGCTAACACCCGAAATTCGTGATGCTTGACCGATATTTGTCGGTCTAATTTTATTAAGCTTTTCAGCCGCTTCAAGTCGAAGCCCTGTAATTCTATCATAACAAATATCATCGGGAATCAGCTTATTTTCAAGGCGAAGCATTTCGTTAATTTGGGCTTGCTGACGGGTAATATACCCCTCGTACTTAATTTCAGTTTCAACCTTTTCTGAAACCGCATCCGAAAGAGTGGGCCTTTCCTTATCAAAGGGGGCTAAATCCTTATAAGAAAGCTGTGGGCGTTTTACAAGGTCGGCAAGGCGCATACCTGTTGTCATTGCGGCTGTACCCTTTTCTTCCAAAAGCAAATTCAGTGCTTCGCTTGGGCCTATAAAGGTAGAATTAAGGCGTTCAATTTCCGCCTGCTTTTGCTGTGTTCTCACAACAAATTCGTCATAAACCTCTTGCGGAATAAGACCCAATTTATAACCTATCGGCATAAGACGTTCATCGGCATTATCCTGCCTTAAAACAAGGCGGTATTCACTGCGCGAGGTCATCATTCTATAAGGGTCGGCACAGCCCTTTGTCACCAAATCATCAATTAAAGTACCGATATAAGAAGACGCGCGCGACAGCACAAGCGGCTCCTTACCCTGCACCTTTAAGGCGGCATTTACACCCGCAATAAGTCCCTGTGCGGCGGCCTCCTCATAACCTGAAGAGCCATTAAACTGCCCCGCACCGTAAAGCCCGTCAAATTCCTTCATTTCAAGGGTTGCCTTTAAGGCAGAGGGGTCAATGCAATCATATTCAATAGCGTAAGCGTTACGAATAATCTTAACATTTTTAAGGGCGTCCATTGTTTTGTAAAACTCAACCTGCACCTCTTCGGGAAGCGAAGATGACATACCCTGCAAATACATTTCCTCGGTGTTTTCACCACAGGGCTCAACAAAATATTGGTGACGCTTTTTATCGGCAAAGCGGACAATTTTATCCTCTAAGCTTGGGCAATAACGGGGGCCTACACCCTCAATAACGCCCGAATAAAGCGGTGAACGGTTAATATTTTCTAAAATAACCTCTTTGGTCTGGTCGTTAGTGTAACCAATGTGGCAAACCACCTTGTTTTTAGGCAGCTCCTTGGTTTGATAGCTGAAGGGCACTATTTTTTCATCGCCCTCCTGCACCTCTAATACTGAAAAATCAATACTGTCACGCATAACGCGGGCGGGGGTGCCTGTCTTAAAACGGCGAAGCGGCACACCAATTTCCTTTAAGCATTCGGATAGCTTATTGGATGGGAAAGCACCGTCGGGACCGCTTTCAAAATTAACCTCGCCCACATAAATTCGGCCACCCAAAAATGTACCTGTTGCCAAAATAACAGTTTTTGCAATAAATTCGGCACCTAAATTTGAAACGCAGTGCCAACCATTATCACATTTTTCTATTTTTACAATTTCGCACTGCTTAACATCCAAATTGGGTTGCAATTCCACCGCGTGCTTCATATATTCGCTGTAAGCACGACGGTCAATTTGCGCCCTTAAAGAGTGTACCGCAGGGCCCTTGCCCAAATTAAGCATACGGCTTTGAAGTGTGTTTTTATCCGCCGCCTTGCCCATTTCACCGCCCAAAGCGTCAATTTCGCGCACCAAATGTCCCTTCGCGGTGCCGCCAATAGACGGGTTACAGGGCATATTGCCAATCCAGTCGGCTGTGATTGTAAACATTATGGTTTGGCAACCAAGCCGTGCGGGTGCCAAAGCGGCTTCTATACCGGCGTGACCGCCACCTATAACGGCAACATCATAGCTGCCGGCAAAATATCTTTTAATTTGCAATTAAATCCCTCTGTTTTCCTGTAAAAACTTTTGCTGTCTAATGTCAACACCTAAAAATTTGTTTGCATTAAAATTACCGATTAAACGCGATGCAATACGCTCGCCATAGCGGTCAGCAATTTCTTTCATAGTAAGGTTTGTGTTTATAACAGTCGGCTTTTTAGAAAGCAAACGGCTGTTTATAAGATTATAGAAAACCGATTTCGAAAATTCGGTTGAAAGCTCGGTTCCCAAATCGTCAATAACCAATAAATCACAGTCGAGCATTGCTTCATAGCTGCCCTTGTTTTCGCCCGAAAAGCGTTCGGTTGAAACAAGGTTGAAAAGATTTTCGGCAGGGCCGTAAAATGCCATAAAGCCCTTTTCCACAACACCTGACACAATGGCTAATGTAAGGTGGGTTTTACCAAGGCCGGGGCTTCCCATAAATAATAAATTTTCAGCTTTTTCAGGGTTAAAGCCGTTAACATATTCCTTGCAAAGCTTTAAAATAGAGGTCATACGCTTTCTTGCGTTTTCCCCATCCTTGCTGTAATAATTAAGGTTAAAGCTTTCAAATGTGCATTCATCCAAAGGCATTTGACGGTTTAAGTCTTCCAAAATAACCTTTGCGGCAATTTTTTTAACACAATCACAAATTTTACCGCCGACATAACCTGTGTCTTGACACAATGAGCAGTCGTATGCAGTATCACCTATCCCCGCCCTTTTTAAAATAGCACTTTTTTCGGCCGACAGCACCTTTGAGCGTTTGTTTAAAAGTGATATTTTTTCACTGTTTCCCGAAAGTGCAGTTAAAGCAAGCTGTGCCCCGATAGAAGACATTTCATTATCAATTTCCGCAAGGCGATTATTTTCAGCATAAAGTGATTTTAAAAGGAAATCACGCTTTGCAATTTTTTGCTTTAAGCCGTTATTTTTAATTTCAAATGCTTTTTTGTATGTAAGCTCTTTGGTTAACATTTATTTCATTCCTTTGAATTTATCATTTTTTCAAACAAATCAAGGTCGTAAGCTGCGCCGTGCTTTTGCTCTTTTTTAACATTTTCAGTTGCTTTATTTCCGTTTTTGTGCCAATCTTCAAGAATTTTTGCAATGTAGGAAAAAATCACACTGCCCTTTGCATCAACACAAATATCATAAGCGATAGTTAGCATTTCCTTTGACATTTGCCATTCATTAACCCACAAAGCCGAAAGCGCTTTTTCCTTTTTGGTGGGCTTTCTTGGCGGAAGACCAAACGCCGACCTTACAACCGACCACGCAAGGTCGTTTTCTGCCAAGTTTCTAAGCTCCTCATCAGCGGCGGCAACGGTGTCTATGCCCTTTTCAAGCCACTCAACCGCCAAGGACTGAATATAAGAAATTTTAAGCTTATCCACATTTTTAGCGTGATTTATAATTAAGAACAACAAATCAATATCGAGCCCTAAATCATCGTAAAGCCATACAAGTGTTTGGGTTTCGCTGAATTTTAAATTTCGGCCGAAAACCACCTGTGCCTGATTCAAAAGCCACTTAATTTTCGGGTCTTCACTTCCCCGCATTATAACATCCTCGCGGGTGGGCTTAATTATCTTTTTATAAACCTTTTTATCATTTTCGGGTGAATTGTTATTGTTTTTAGACATCAAAATACCGGCATCAGCCCAAAAGAGCAATGCCTCGCGCACATCATATTCAGTAAGCCCTAAATTATCGGCAATTTCATTTTCGGAAAATGCTGCTGCAGTATTTCTAAGCATAAAAAGCAAAACCTTAATATGCTCGCCCTTTGCAAGCTTTAAATACTTGTCCGCAACATCCACAGGTACCGCAAACGCCGCCGAAAAACAAGCGGGATTTACAAAATAATCCATAATCCACCTCGTTACATAACTATTCAATTTATTATATCAACAAAACCCCCGCTTGTAAATAAAAAAATACTTTATATATTGAACAATTTGTGCTAAACTTGAATTATAAACTTGAAAACAAGGTGAGAATATGAAAAAGAAAATTTTAAAAGCAACCCTTTCAGTTTTTCTTGTTATCGTTATAATTGTTGCGGGATATCTTGGGTATGTAATTTTTAGTTATTCCCGCATACCAGACAATCAAAAAATCACCCCAAAAAACACCGAGAATTCTGAAAAAGTGAAAATCGGTCAAAGCTATACCGCAGTTATTCAAAACATTGGTTTTGGCGCTTATACCGACGATTTTACATTTTTTATGGACGGTGGCAAACAGTCATGGGCCGAAAGTAAGGAAAGTGTTATAAGCTGTATCAACACCGCCGCAGAAAAGGCAGAAAGCTATAACCCTGATTTCATCCTTTTTCAAGAGGTCGATTTTGATTCAACCCGAAGCTATCACATAAACCAACGTGAAATGCTTGAAAGCCGCTTTAATACATACAGCAGCGCCTTTGCGGTCAACTATAATTCGGCCTTTTTAATGTACCCCTTTACCCAACCGCACGGTGCTTCAAAAAGCGGTATTTTAACCCTTTCAAAATATAATATTTCAGCATCACTAAGGCGAAGCTTACCAATTTCGCAAAGCTTTTCAAAGTTTTTAGACCTTGACAGGTGCTATTCTATTTCTCGTATACCAACCGAAAATGGAAAAGAACTTGTGCTTTTTAATGTTCACCTTTCGGCTTATGGCGGCAGCGATGAAATTAGAACAGCACAAATGACAATGCTTTTTGAGGATATGA
Organism: uncultured Clostridia bacterium; assembly: GCA_945983355.1. Classification (GTDB taxonomy): domain Bacteria; phylum Bacillota; class Clostridia; order Oscillospirales; family Acutalibacteraceae; genus UBA737. The sequence goes on from CAMFSU010000026.1 coordinate 65,843, forward strand.
AAAAAGAGTATGAAAAAGGTAATTATGCCGTTTGCGGCGGTGACTTTAACCACGATTTTACGGGGGACTCGACCCAAAAATTAAACGGTGGCGCACAGGTCGATTTTGGTTGGGCACAGCCCTTCCCCAAAGCCCTTTTACCCGACTGTATAAGCCGTTGCATAAATTATGAGGGCGAGTTAATTCCCACCTGCCGAAACTGTGATGTACCTTATAAAGAAGGTAATTTCACCATTATTGTTGACGGCTTTTTGGTAAGTGCAAATGTTGAGGCGGTTAAGGTGCAAAACATTAAAACCGACTTTAAATATTCCGACCACAACCCCGTTTTATTGGAATTTATTTTGAAATAAAGCGAAAAACTCTTGGGATAACCCAAGAGTTTTTTCACTTTAAGATATTTTAAGAATTTCACAAAGCTGTTCTTCTGCACCGTCATAGCTGTCAAATTCAATTACAAAGTCGCAAATTTCGGCATTTTTCTTTTCGGATTCGATACCGATAAGTCGGTTTACCTTATCCTCTACCGAAGAATTTTTGTTTAAAATATTTGACATTAGCGCTTTTTTATCACGCTTAATATAAACCGTTACAACATTTTTAAAATAGGTTTTAATTGACATTGCACCGCTTATATCCATTGTTGTCAGCACATGCTTTCCGCGTTTTAAAATTTCTTCAATATCCGCCTTGCGTGAGCCGTAGCCGTGCCCTGCGTACATTGTTGACTGGAACATTTCGCCGCTTTCACACATACTGCGGAAGGTGTCAAGTGTTACATAATTATACCATTCGTTTGTTTCAACTGCGGTGGGGTCGTTTGTGGTAAAGCTCATCAATTTTTCAAAACGGTCGGTTTTTTGAAGCACACGGCGGGCAATTTTACTTTTACCGCTACCTGACGGGCCAACAAGCACAACAATACTTGGCTCTTGAAAGTTTAAAAACTCCTTTTTTGTACTATAACTGTCGGCAATAACCTCAACAAGCTTTAAAAACTCATCATAATTATTAACCGCCATAATTCCCGTTGCCTCTTGATTCCAAGGACGGCGCATTAAAATGGGATAGGTTGCACTTGAATTTATGATATTATGAAGCGCATCGTCAAACAAAATATCAACCTGAATTTTATCCTTTCTGGCACCCATATAAATATGGTCGGCGGGAATTTCGGGAAATTCTTCCATAATTCTTTGTGCTCTGATTCCCATATATTCGGGCGGAACAGCGGTTGATACATACACCTCGGTCATTTGGGAAAGCTTACGCACAAATTCCTTTGCCCCTTCATAAACGGGTTGTGTGCGGTAAAATTCGGGGTCGCTGAAATAGGGATAAATCGAGTCAATTCTTCTGCCCAATTTCCCCCAGCTTTCCTTTTCATAAATTGTCATTGGTGGGTCAAATTTATATTTTTCGTTTGCAAGGCGAATTGCGTATGCTGTGCATTCCATCAATAAATCGTCAATATCTAAAGCTGTTGAAAGTCTGTGTTTTCTTTTCATTACTTTCCCTCACTCTCTTTAAAAATTTTAAAATTAAAAGCATTTTCAAATGTGAAAAAATGTTCCAATAACCTTGTAAACAAGGCAATTAAGGCACCGTAAATTAAAGCGCATATAGCTGTACCAATGCCCACACCCTGTATTTTGCCAAAAAACAATAGTGATAAAGCTGCTGACAAAACACAAAACGAAATATCAAAGCCCGTTTTAAAGGCAAAAATTGATATTTTAAGCTTTTGTGACACATTTTTCACAAAAACCTCATACGCTGCAGGCGGTAAATAGGTTTTAAACAAAAGCGAAATTGCGGCGGTGCAAAGCATTATACCGGTCATATAAACCCCTATTCTTAAAGCATAGCGGTCACTTGCAATTTGCGGTGAAATAATCATTGCCAAATCAAGTAAAGCACCGTAAATAATTGTGGTTATAAAGGTTAAAAAGTAAATTACCCTTACCCTTTTAAGTATAAGCATCATAATTGTTAGTATGACCGCTTGCAGTAAATATTCCGCAAAACCAAAGCTAAAAAATGAAAAATAACACGAAAGCTTCAAATGTAAAACATAGGCAGGTGCCACCACCATTGAAACACCAAACCCGCCTCGCGACATTAAAGCCGTACCGAAAGCCAACATTAAAAGGCCGATTATGTATGCCATTTCGCTGTAAAAGGTATGTTTTTTCATTCATTCTCCTGAGCCGAGCTATTAAAAAAACAGCCCGCTGTGTTTGATACAGAAACACAGAAAGCTGTTATTAAATATATTATACTGTAGATTTTTAGAAAAATCAATATTTTTTTAGGGCATTGACAATTTTTTGGCGGTTTAGTATACTAAATTTAATCGAGGTGTAATACATTGAAACACTTAAATTGTGAACAGCAAGAGCGACTTAATAAAACATTAAAAGGTTTTTTAACATTATTTATTGTTTGCTTTTTATATTTTATATTTGTAAAAATCGTGGGCTTTGGTATCCCCTGTATATTTCACACAGTAACAGGACTTCATTGCCCCGGCTGTGGTATAAGCCGAATGTTTCTTTCTATCGCAAGGCTTGATTTTAAAGCCGCATTTCAATATAATGCGCTTATTTTTACCCTTTCCCCCATCGCTTTATTTTTTATTCTAAGACATTATGTTTTATACATATTGTACGGCAAACGAAAGTCCGAGAAATTTGAAACGGTATTGCTAGTTATAGCACTTGTTCTTTTAATTATATTCGGTATTTTAAGAAATCTGCCAACCTTTTCGTTTTTAGCGCCGTGATTTGTTGCTTTTATGCTTTAGAAATGATATAATAAATTTACTATTTTTAATGAGGTGTTTTAATGCCTAAAATCATTACAATCAGTCGTGAATTTTCAAGTGGCGGGCGTGAGCTTGGCAAACGCCTTGCAGAAGAGCTTGGTATCCCCTGCTATGACCGCCAAATTATTGATATGGTTGCCGAAAAGCAAGGGCTTGATAAAGCTTATGTTGCCAATATGTCTGAAAAAGATATTAAGGTGTTTTACAGTTCAACTATCGGTCGCGGCTTTACAAGCTATAATTTCGGCATAAGTCAGTCGCTTCAAATCGCCAATGCCGAGCACAATCTAATTAAAGAGCTTGCCTCAAAGGGTGACTGCGTAATTATCGGCCGTGCTGCCGATGTGGTTTTAAAGGAATTTAACCCTTTAAACCTTTTTGTATATGCTGATTTAGAGTCAAAAATCAAGCGTTGCAGAGAGCGTAGCGAGGAAAACGAGCCCTTAACCGACCGAAAAATTAAAAATATGTGCCGTGACATTGACCGTTGCCGTGCAAATTACCGCGAAATTTTTTCCGACACAAAATGGGGACAACGTGAAAGCTATCATCTTTGCATAAACACAAGCGGCAAGGAAATTAAAAAGCTTATTCCCGCACTTGCGGCATATGTAAATAATTGGTTTGAATGATTATAAAAACTTTTACAAAGGAGAGGTTATATGGCGCTGCAAGAATCAGGCGAAATGTATTTGGAAACCATTTACGTTTTATCCAAAAAGGGCGCTAATGTGCGTTCAATCGATATTTGCGAGCATTTGGGTTATTCAAAGCCAAGTGTCAGCCGTGCTGTTGGTCTTTTAAAAAACGGCAATTATATTTCGGTTTCACCCGAAGGGTATATAACCCTTACCGATATAGGCACCGAAATTTCAAAAAAGCTTTTTGAAAGGCACACAATTTTGTCCGAAATTTTAATGAATTTGGGTGTTGATAAACAAACCGCACTTGATGATGCCTGCCGAATTGAGCATGTTATAAGTGAGCAGTCTTTTAAAGCTTTGAAAGACAATCTATATAACAAATAAAGCTATACCGTCCTTTTGGGCGGTATTTTTATTTTGCTTGGCTTTTATAACACCACACGCACTGCTTTTTGTGATTATAAACATTGCACCCTGTTTCCTTTGCAACCCTTATCGCATTTTCCAAAACAAAAAACGAACCCGCGCCTGATCTTATATCATCCCAGCTTTTTCTAACTCTATAAATTTTAAAATCATAAAAGGATGGTTTCATTTTTTAAAAATTCCTCTCTTAAAATTTTAAGTGCTTGATTCTTTTTCTTATTAACCGTTTGACGTGAAAGGTTTGTGATTTGCCCAATATCCGCAATACTGTAACCGTAAATATAACGGTAAATTATAATAATTTTTTGCTCGTCATTTAACGATTTCAAGCTGTCGTCTAAAAAAATTCTTCCTAAAAAATCCTCATAAAAAACATCATAACCATCATAAAAATCATCATTATATTTTTCTTTGTTAAAGTGGTTTGCCGACAAACTAAAATATTTGTTTTTAATGGATACGGCAATGTATCTTTTAATGTCATCGCTTTCATCATTCTCGAATTTTGAAAGCTTTATTGTATATAACAGTTCAATTAAAAACAGCGTTAAATCTGATGCCGCATCCTCATAATGAAGCTTTGCAGCATAAAAATTTATAAGCCGTTTAAATTCATCAAATATCAGCGGAAAAGTCGACATATCCTGCTCTTTTACCTTTTCAATAAGCGGTTTTAATAAATAATCCTTCATAGTAACACTCAACCTTTCAAGAATAAGCACAGCTTGTCCCGCAAATTTGTAAGCGGATTTGCTGTGTTTTTGGAAAAAATTTACATTTTCAAGTTGAGTGCCATTTTATGCTAAAATTTTCTTTATATGTCGAAAAACGGAGCGAATTGTCGAATTTTGGGTGCGAATTACAAAAAATGTATAATATCGGCAAAATATTGACATATATTGTATTTTGTGATATTATATTTTTGGTAAATAACAAAAAATGCAGTATTTCAAAGTGAAATACTGCAAATATATTTTCGAGGTCTTAAATGAGAATAGCAATTTTTGATGATGATTTTGAAAATTCAACTAAACTTAAAGAACTTTTATATCTATATTCAAATTTTCAAAAAACCGATTTTGTTGTGGATATTTTCCCATGCTTTGATAAAACGCCTAATATCCGTAACTATACTTTAATTTTTTTATCACTTGATGGAGAGAATAAAAGACATATTGCTAAAAGGTTTTATGAAATGGAAATAACAAAGAAAACAATCATAATTGGAAGCGATTATAAGCTTGCCGCCGACGCGCTAATGCTTAATGCCTTTGGATTTATTAAAAAACCATATAATAAAAACACATTATTTGATATTTTAAGAAATTTTTTCAAAAGAACTGTTACAATAATGCCGATTATCATAAATAACGGTGCCGAAAATTTTTGCCTTAATATTGCCGATATTTTATATTTGGAAGCAAACAATAAACATTCTATTATACATTTATCTGACCAAACGGTTTACTGCAACAAAACAATGGCGCGTGTAAGCGCCGCCCTACCCCAAAATTATTTTTCAAAAATTAACCGCGCTTTTATTGTTAATTTAAACCATATTTCAAGCTTTAGCAGTAAAAACATTGTGCTTTCAAATAACGAAGCTTTACCCCCAAGCCGACATTTTTATAAAAGCTTTAAGAATGATTATTTAAGGGTTAAAAGCCCTAAAATACCATAAAAACGCCCCTCTTTCGAAGGGCGTTAATTTTTTAATCACGAAGTTTTAGTGTTCGGGAATTTCGATTCATATAAACATTATGCACAAGCGCGATACCAAGGAACAGACACAAAAGCGATGTGCCTCCCGCACTGAAAAACGGCAAGGTGACACCAATTACAGGGGTAACTGATGTGCACATACCAATATTAACAATAATTTGGGCAAAAATCATTGCGAAAATGCCAACTGCAATATATTTTCCATCCGTACGGGAGGAAAGCTTTGCAATTTGAAGACAACGAAAACAAATTGCCGCCAATAAAATAATAACAACCAAGCAGCCAAGCATACCAAGCTCTTCGCCAATGCTTACAAATATAAAGTCGTTATGTCCTTCAGGCACACCCGCCTTACCCATTTGGGTTAGGTCGCCCTTTAAATATCCTTGACCGAAAAGCCCACCGTTTGCAAGGGCTTGTCTGCCACGGTATTGTTGCCAGCCAACACCCTTAATATCAGCGTCGATATCAAACATATTTATAAGGCGTTCACGCTGGGCATCGTTCATAATAAAGAAATAAATTATTGGCGAAGAAACCAAAAGTGTAGAAAACGCTGCAACAAAATACTTCCAGGAAAGCCCTGCGGACCACATCATTATAACCATTATTGAAGCAAAAATTAAAGCCGTGCCGTCATCGCCCTGAAGGTGTATTAAAAGCACGGGAATTGCACCGTGAACACAAAGCGGAATTAACGATTTGATTTTATTTATATCCTTGCCAACCTTGCTTAAATGAGCGGCAAAGGTGATGATAAAGCAAATTTTCAAAAGCTCGGACGGTTGAAAGGTTGTAATCCCAATATCAAGCCAAGCCTTATCATCGGTACCCTCGGGCGCAAAGCCGATAAAAAAGGTCAAAATTACGGGTATAATGCCCCCAACCGCAAAAAGCGGCCAAAGCTTTGTGAATTTTTCATACTCAAAAAACGAAACCACAAAAATTACACCAAAGCCCAAAACAAGACAAAGGGTATGTACTAAAAAGGGTCTCATACTTTCCATATAATTGGTTGCCGAAAAAACCGCGGCGCAACCATAGGCCGAGGTCAAAAAGCAAAGTGTTAAAAGAATTTTATCAGATTCACGCACAAAATCTGCAAATCTTACAAAAATATGTCGCAAAGGTGTTTTCCTCCGTAAAATATTCTGCAACTATTATATTTTATTTTTAATAAATATTCAAGTAACACTTTATTAAATTTGAAAAATGTGTTATACTTAATAAAAATTCATACTTAAAGGTAACTTTTATGCAAAAATTTATATCTCACAGTCCCGAAGATACCGAAAAAATTGGTGAAAATTTGGGGCAAGCAATTAAAAGCGGTTGTGTTATTGCTTTTAGGGGCGGGCTTGGCATGGGCAAAACCTGTTTTACCCGCGGGCTTGCAAAAGGGCTTGGAGCAAGTGATGATGTCACCTCCCCCACCTTTGCTTTAATAAACGAATATTTAAGCGGCCGAATTCCACTATATCATTTTGATATGTACCGCGTATCCGGATGGGAGGATTTATATTCCACCGGCTTTTTTGACTATATTGAAGACGGCGGTGTTATTGCAGCCGAATGGAGCGAAAATATTGAAAACGCCCTGCCGGATAACACAATTTATGTAACCATAAACAAAATTGATGACAATACACGCGAAATTATAATCACCGAAAGGTAAGATAAAATGAAAATTTTAGCAGTTGAATGCTCGGCAACACCTGCAAGTGTTGCCATTTTAGAGGATGACAAGCTAATTGCAAGTGCATACACTAATGTAAAACTTACACATTCCCAAACCTTAATGCCAATGATTGAAGGTGCACTTTCATCATCTAAAACCGATATAAACGAAATTAACGGCTTTGCAATAAGCTCAGGGCCCGGCTCGTTTACGGGCATAAGAATCGGTATAAGTGCAGTAAAAGGCCTTGCCGCAGTAAAGAAAACACCCTGTGTTGCGGTTTCAACTCTTTTTGCGATGGCGCAAAATTATTCTGATACTGACTGCATAATTTGCACCGTTATGGACGCACGATGCAACCAGCTATATAATGCGATTTTTGATATCAAAAACGGTTCAATCACCCGCCTTTGTGAAGACCGTGCGCTTATGTGTGATGAGCTTTTAGAGGAAATAAAAAGCATATCGCAAAGCACTGATAAATGTGTTATAATTATTGGTGACGGGGCGGACATTTTTTATAAAGCCGCAAAGGATATAAAAAATGTTAAAAAAGCCCACCCGATTAGACAGTATCAAAACGCTGTCGGCGTTGGGTATGCATCACTTGATGACTTTAAAAATGGTGAAACCCTTTCACCAAATGATTTATTGCCTTTTTATCTGCGCCTTCCCCAAGCAGAGCGAGAACTAAAAGCAAAACAAGGAGAATAAAATTATGAAAATAGCACTTGGATGTGACCACGGCGGTCTTGAACATAAAAACGCAATTTTAAAGCAGCTTACCGATATGGGACACAATGTTACCGATTTCGGTATTTATGAAAATGCTTCAGTCGATTATCCCGACATTGCAAAAAAGGTTTGCGAAAGTATTCAAAAGGGTGAAAATGTTTTGGGCATTTTGGTTTGCGGCACAGGCATTGGTATGTCGATTGCCGCAAATAAGCATAAGGGTATTCGTGCTGCCGCTTGCAGTGAGCATTTTTCCGCCAAATATACCCGACTTCACAACAATTCAAATGTGTTGTGTTTGGGTGGCAGAGTTATCGGTGTCGGCACAGCTCTTGAGCTTGTTGATTTGTTTGTAAACACTGAATTTGAGGGCGGCCGCCACCAAAAAAGAATTGATAAAATTTCAGAAATTGAAAAATAAAGGGAGAATTTAAAATGAAAGAAAATGTATTTGTAATGGACCACCCCCTAATCCAGCACAAGCTTTCTATTCTTCGTGACAAACGCACAGGCACAAAGCAATTTCGCGAGCTTATAAACGAAATTGCAATGCTTATGTGTTATGAATCGACCCGCGATTTACCACTTAAAGAGGTTGAAATTGAAACCCCGTTAGTTACAGCTAAAACCAAAAAATTAGCCGGCAGAAAAATGGCATTTGTGCCGATTCTTCGTGCAGGTCTTGGTATGGTTGACGGTCTTTTAACCCTTATCCCCGCCGCAAAGGTTGGTCATATAGGTATGTACCGCGACCCCGAAACTCACCAACCTGTTGACTATTACTGCAAATTACCTGCAGATATACCCGAGCG
>CAMFSU010000027.1 GCA_945983355.1 uncultured Clostridia bacterium
CCCCACCAAAGCTGACGGGAAATACACCAGTCGCGAGTACCGTTCATCCAGTTAAGATAGTTCTTTGTAAATCTTTCGGGAACGAATTTAATTTCGCCCTTTTCAACTGCTTCAATAGCGGGCTTTGCAAGAGGCAGCATACGAACAAACCACTGTTTTGAAACCATGGGTTCAATAGTGTTGTGGCAACGGTAACAAGTGCCAACCTCGTGCTTGCGGGGTTCAACTTCCTTAAGATATCCGCCTGCCTCAAGGTCTGCAAGAATAGCTTTTCTTGCTTCCATTGTTGTCATACCTGCATACTTACCGCAATCAAGAACCTCGGGCTCGTTTTCGGTTGCTCTGCCACTTTCAATAAGCTCGTCAGCAATTCGCTTGTCCTCTGCACCTGTGAGGCGTCCGTCATAAGTAAAGGTGCGCACTATGGGAAGATTGTGTCGAAGCCCTACCTCAAAGTCGTTAGGGTCGTGGGCGGGTGTAATTTTAACAACGCCGGTACCCTTTGTCATATCTGCGTGTTCGTCGCATACAATGGGGATTTCTTTATTAAGTAAAGGCAAAATTACGTGGCAGCCGTGAAGATGCTTGTATCTTTCATCATCCGCATTGATAGCAACAGCAGTATCACCGAGCATTGTTTCGGGACGGGTTGTTGCAAGCTCAAGCTTTTCGCCTGTTTCCTTAACGGTATAAAGAAGGTGCCAGAAATAGCCATCCTTCTCTTCATATTCAACCTCTGCATCAGAAATTGATGTGTTGCAGTACGGACACCAGTTAACCATACGGTTACCACGGTAGATAAGGCCCTTTTCGTAAAGGCGAACAAACACTTCATTAACGGCCTTGTTACAACCCTCATCAAGAGTAAAGCGTTCACGGTCCCAGTCACAAGAAGAGCCAAGCTTTTTAAGCTGCTCAATAATTCTGCCGCCGTATTGCTTTTTCCAATCCCAAGCGCGTTCTAAAAATCCGTCACGGCCGATGTCTTCCTTTGTGACACCCTCCTCACGCATTTTTTCAACAATTTTTGCTTCGGTAGCAATAGACGCATGGTCAGTACCGGGAAGCCACAAGGTATCAAAGCCCTGCATACGCTTGAAACGGATTAAAATATCCTGTAAAGTGTTGTCAAGCGCGTGACCCATGTGAAGCTGACCTGTAATGTTTGGTGGCGGAATAACTATTGTAAAAGTATCCTTACCTTCTTCACATTTAGCGTGGAAATATTTACCCTCAAGCCACTGGGCATAAATTCTGTCCTCAACTTCCTTGGGGTCATATTGCTTTGCCAATTCTTTTGCCATAATTAAAAACTCCAATTTTGTATAAATTACGATTTTTCGGTTAAATTATAATTGTCGGTAATCTTAAAAAAACACAGCGTTTGCATTTTTTACCGACCAAAAGCCGTCCGCAATAGTGGGCGGTTTTTTATTTTAGCACAAAACCATATTTAATGCAATATAAATTATATTATAACTACAAATCAAGCATTGCCTGTTCGGCGGTGCCGGTGGGCTTTTTTTGTCCTGCGGCGGGTAGGTTGCGGGTGCGATAGCGGTGCTCGCTGTCTAATGTTCCCTTTTCGTAAAGCTCAACCTCGCTAATGCGCTGGCCTTTCTTTTGTGTCATAACCGCAACGCCGCCGTTATCCTTGGTGGTTTTGGCGGGGATGGATGCAGTGTTTACAATCAGCATTCGGCCGTTGGTTGATTTAAGCAAAATATCACGGTCTTCTTTAACAAACAAAATTGTGTGAATGGGATATTTTTCGCAATATGCCTTTATAAGCTTTTTACGGTTGGTCTTGGTGGCGTAAGATTCAAGCGGCACACGTGAAATTTTGCCATTATCAAAGACAAACACCATATGTCCCGAATAGTCGGTGGTTTCGACCATATAAACCGAATTTTCGCCCTCATCATATTCAAGCTTGGCGGCAACAAAGTCACCCAAAACGCTTGCCTTTGAATCAGCAAAGTCGACAGTTTTACTTTTATAAACCTGTGCCATATTGGTGAAGAATAAAAGCTCGGATGCGTTGGTGGATTCAATAATTTGGGTGATTTCATCCCCCTCTTTAAGCTTTTGCTCACCGCTCATACGTAAAGACTGCGGTGTAATCTTTTTAAAGTAGCCGTCCTTTGTGAAGAAAAGGGTGACGGGTGAATTATCAACCTCAATTTCAACCTTGTCAACTGCTTCGGTTTCGGCGCTAATGATTTGGGTCTTTCTATCTCTTCCGTACTTATCAATAACCGTTTCAAGCTCTTTAATAATAATGCGCTTAAGCTTTGATTTCGAGCTTAAAATGCCTTCCATTTCTTCAATTTCTTTAATTAAATTTTCAATGTCGGCGGTGCGCTTTAAAATATATTCACGGTTTAAGTGGCGAAGCTTAATTTCAGCCACATATTCCGCCTGAATTTCATCAATACCAAAGCCAATCATAAGGTTTGGCACAACCTCGGCCTCTTGCTCAGTTTCCCTTACAATTTTAATGGCTTTATCAATGTCTAACAGTATTTTTTCAAGACCTTTTAAAAGGTGCAACCTATCCTTTGCCTTTGAAAGCTTAAAATAAACGCGGCGGCGAACACATTCCTCACGATAAGCAACCCATTCGCTTATAATTTCCTTAACACCCATAACACGAGGCGAGCCCGCAATAAGTATGTTAAAGTTACAAGCAAAGCTGTCTTCAAAGGGTGTCATTTTGATAATCTTTTTCATAAGCTTATCAACATCAACACCGCGCTTTAAGTCGATAGTGATTTTTAAACCCTCAAGGTCGGTTTCATCACGGATATCGTTAATTTCGGTGATTTTTTTGGCCTTTACAAGCTCAACCACCTTTTCAATAATCTGCTCACAGGTGGTGGTTGGCGGAATTTCGGTAATATCAATGCAGTTTGCCGACTTGTCGTAGGTGTAAACACCCCTAACCTTAAAGCTGCCGCGACCTGTTTCATAAATTTTTTCCATGTCATTGCGGTTGTAAAGCAGCTGACCGCCAATAGAAAAGTCGGGTGCTATAAGTGTGTCGGCGACATTTATTTCGTCATCCTTAATATAAGCAATGGTGGTTTCGCAAACTTCTTTTAAATTAAAGGAACAAATCGAGCTTGCCATACCTGCCGCAATACCCATATTGGCATTAACCAAAATTGTTGGGAATGTAACAGGAAATAAAACGGGTTCCTTCATTGTGGCATCATAGTTATCAACAAAATCAACCGTATCCTTATCAATATCGGCAAAAAGCTCGGCCGAAATTGGCGCAAGCTTTGCTTCGGTATAACGCGAAGCCGCATAAGCCATATCACGTGAATATGCCTTACCGAACGAGCCCTTTGACATTACAAAGGGGTGCAAAAGTGCCTCGTTACCCTCGGACAAACGCACCATTGTTTCATAAATTGCGGCATCGCCGTGGGGGTTTAATTGCATGGTTCTACCCACAATGTTTGCCGATTTAATGGTTTTTCCGTTCAAAAGCCCCATATTATACATTGTGTATAACAGCTTGCGGTGGGACGGCTTAAAGCCGTCAATTTCGGGAATTGCACGGGACACAATAACGCTCATAGCATAGGGCATAAAATTGGTTTTCAGCGTTTCGGTAACAGGGCTTTCCACCACTGTGCCCGCCCCCGCAATATAAGCGTTGGCATTATTCTTCTTTTTGGGAGCATCCTGCTCCTTTTTCTTTCTCGGTGCCATATAAAAATTCTCCAATTTTTTAAAGTAATAGGTAAGAAGTAAGAGTGAAGAAGTTCGGTGTTTCGCAAAGCGAAACGATATATATCAGTCGGCGTAGCCGACACAGTAACTATTCACTATTTACTTTTCACTCTTCACTGCTGATGCAACGCATCAGCTAATGTCTGCTTCGTCAATGTAAAGATAGCCGTTTTCTGAAATATAATCTTTTCTGCCCTGTAAATTATCGCCCAAGAGCAAGTCAAACATTTCGCTTGTTCTTTCAGCATCCTCAGGGAGTACCTTAATAAGTCGGCGGGTGTCAGGGTTCATAGTGGTAAGGTTCATCATATCGGGTTGGTTTTCACCAAGTCCCTTTGAACGCTGTAAATCATACTTTTCATCGCCGATTTTATCCAAAATGTCCTTTTTCTCGTTTTCATCATAAGCAAAATAGGTCATTTTCTTGGTGTTAATTTCATAAAGCGGGGTTTCAGCGATAAACACCCTGCCCTCGCTTATAAGGGTGGGCATTAAGCGGTAAATCATTGTTAAAATAAGGGTGCGAATGTGGAAGCCGTCGACATCGGCATCGGTACAAATGATAATCTTATTCCAACGAAGATTATTAAGGTCAAAATTTGAAAGACCCTTGTTTGCTTTTGATTTAACCTCAACACCGCAGCCAAGCACTTTAAGTAAATCGGTAATAATTTCGCTTTTGAAAATTTTATCATACTCGGCTTTTAAGCAGTTTAAAATTTTACCACGCACCGGCATAATTGCCTGAAAAGCGGCGTCGCGTGCCAATTTGCAAGAGCCCAAAGCCGAGTCACCCTCAACTATATAAAGCTCACGCTCACTTACATCACGGCTGCGGCAGTCAACAAATTTTTGAACGCGGTCAACCATTGAATTGCTTGTGGCAAGTGTCTTTTTAAGGTTTATTCTTTCCTTTTCGCTGCGTTCGCGACTACGCTTGTTTACAAGCACTTGGTCGGCAATTTTATCGGCCTCGGCCTTGTTTTCAATGAAGTAAATTTCTAACTGGTGGCGTAAAAAGTCAACCATTGCATCATAAATAAACTTGTTTGTAATTGACTTTTTGGTTTGGTTTTCGTAAGAGGTCATTGTTGAAAATGAAGAAATAACCAAAACCAAGCATTCTTCAATGTCAGAAAATGTTACCTTGCTTTCGTTATTTTTATATTTGCCCGATTGCTTGATATAATTATCAACCATGCTTAAAAATGCACTTCTTGTGGCTTTTTCGGGCACACCGCCGTGTTCAAGCCAGCTTGAGTTGTGATAATATTCGCGCATTGGGGTTTTGTTAGAAAAGCTCATCGCAACATTGATTTTCACCTTATATTCGGGCTTGTCCTCGCGGTCGCGACCTTTTCTTTCGGTTTGCCAAAACTGCACGCCTGCCATTTTGTCTTCGCCGACAATTTCGTTTACATAGTCTTTAATACCGTTGTTGTAAACAATTTCTTGCTGAACAAAACGGCTTCCCTGCTGTTCGCGAAAAACAAACACTAAACCGTCATTTACAATGGCTTGTCTTTTAAGGGTGTCTAAAAAATATGAAACAGGTATATCAATTTCGGTGAAAACATCCAAGTCGGGCTTCCATTTAATTTTTGTGCCTGTATCTCTGCCTGAATACTCTTCTTTTTTTAGGCCGCCAATGTTAAAGCCCTTTTCAAAATGAAGATTATATTTATAACCGTCACGCTTGATTTCAACATCCATATATTCCGAAGAAAACTGAGTTGAAGCAAGACCCAAACCGTTAAGACCGATAGAATATTCATAATCGCCGCCGCTGTTGGTGTCATACTTACCGCCCGCATAAAGACTTTCAAACAGCAAAACATAGTTATACTGCTCTTCCTTTTGGTTATAGTCAACAGGCGCACCACGGCCAAAGTCCTGCACTTCAATAGAGCCGTCGGTGTATTTTGTCACGATAATTTTGTTGCCGTGACCTTCACGTGCTTCGTCGATAGAGTTTGAAATTATTTCAAATACCGAATGCTGACAGCCATCAAGCCCGTCCGAGCCAAAAATAACCGCAGGGCGAAGTCGCACCTGGTCGGGACCTTTAAGCTGCTTAATACTGTCATTACCGTATTCTTGTTTGGTTTTTGCCATAAACATAATACCTCAATTTACCATATTTAACTAAATTATTATATACTATATTTAGTATTTTTGTCAAGTAAACCACACAATTTTTGAAATATATAATTAGATATAGAATGTCGACTGATTTTTGTTGACAAAACGGCGAAAAAACTTTATTATTAAATAGTAAGTGAGGTGCTTATAAATGATTAAAGAAAAATATCTTTTATGGTGCGAAAAAGCCACCAAGGACATTGATTTAGTGAACGAGCTTAAAGCGATGGAAAATAACGAAGAACTTATTAACGATGCTTTTTATACCGAGCTTGAATTTGGTACTGCAGGTCTTCGCGGTGTTATAGGTGCGGGTACAAACCGAATGAACATTTATACAGTCGGTCAGGCATCACAAGGTCTTGCCGCTTATGTAAATTCAATTACAAAAAACGGCAGTGTTGCCATTGGTTATGACAGTCGTATCAAGTCGGATGTTTTTGCAAGAATTTCGGCTGAAATCTTTGCCGCAAACGGCTTAAAGGTTTATATGTATGATGAGCTTATGCCCACCCCAATGCTTTCCTTTGCGGTAAGACGCCTTAAATGTGATGCGGGCGTTATGGTGACAGCAAGTCACAACCCCGCAAAATATAACGGTTATAAGGCATATGGCGCCGACGGCACACAGTTAGGGCCCGATGCTGCTGATTATGTGCTTTCAATTATGCAAAGCGTTGACGCTTTTGAGGGTGTAAAAACCACCGATTTTGATAAGGCGCTCAAAGACGGAAAAATTGAATATATTTCACAGGATATTATTAACGAATACCTTGAAAATGTTAAGGCACAGCAGGTTGAAAAGGGGCTTGACCTTACAAGTCTTAATGTTATTTATTCACCCCTTAACGGCACAGGCAACAAGCCCGTTCGCGAAATTTTAACGCGCATCGGCCTTAAAAATGTGACGGTTGTGCCACAGCAGGAATTACCTGATGGCAATTTCCCCACCTGCCCATATCCAAACCCCGAAATCCGACAATCGTTTGAATGTGCGCTCGAGATGGCAAAAACCATCCCTGCCGATTTGCTTCTTGCCACCGACCCCGACTGTGACCGTGTAGGCATTGCAGTAAATCAAAACGGCGAATTTAAGCTTATGACAGGTAACGATGTTGGCGCAGTTTTGCTTTATTACATCCTTTCGCGCCGTACCGCAAACGGCACATTGCCGAAAAATCCCATTGCGGTTAAAACCATTGTTACGTCTGAAATTTGTCAGAAAATCGCTGATGATTTCGGCTGTCAGCTTATAAATGTGCTCACCGGCTTTAAATTTATTGGCGAACAAATTTCAATTTTAGAAGCCCAAAACGAGCAAGAACGTTTTGTTCTCGGCTATGAAGAAAGCTATGGTTATTTATCGGGTGCATATTGCCGTGATAAAGACGCTGTTGTGGCTTCAATGCTTATTTGCGAAATGGCGGCATACTATAAGTCACAGGGCAAAACCGTACTTGATGTTTTAAATGAAATTTACGAAAAATACGGTTATTTTTATTGCAGCCAAACCAGCTTTACCTGTGAAGGTCAAAGCGGTATGGAAAAAATAAAATCCATTATGTCAGACCTTCGTAATAATCCGCCAAAGGTTATTGCAGGTAGCGAGGTTGTCAAAATTAACGACTATAAAGCTTCGGTTTCAATCAACACCGAAACAGGTGAAGAAACCGAAATCACACTTCCATCTTCAAATGTTTTGTCATACTTTTTAAAGGACGGCAGCAGCGTTATCGTGCGTCCCTCAGGCACCGAACCAAAGATTAAGCTTTACATTGGTGCAATGGATAAAACCCACGAAAAAGCAACTATTCGCCGTGAAGAGCTTCAAAATGCAGGCACCAAACTTTTAGGATTTTAAACTTTTTTAAAACCGCCCAATTGGGCGGTTTTAAAAAAGT
>CAMFSU010000028.1 GCA_945983355.1 uncultured Clostridia bacterium
ATACCAGGAATATCCATAAATTCGTAAGAAGGCATACAGCTTCCGTTTGCCAAAATATGCTCGTAAAAATCCTCCTCAAGCACGGCATGACCTGTAAGCTTTGAACCGTTTTCCTTACACCATTTGCCGATAACTCCCATAAAACTATCGGTGAAAAGGTCGCGGACAAGTTGCCAAAATCTAAATCGGAACTGTTCAAAACCGTCAATCCTGTAAAACAGCTTCGGCAAATGCGGTCTTATCGACTCGCCAAATATTTTTTCATACTCTTTTTCGATATTAAAAGACCACGGTATACCGTTTCTTGATGCCTGCGGCTCGTCGGTGAAAAAGCCCTTCATTTTTTTGAAATCGCCTTTAAGCTTATCTTTGTATTTTTCGTGGGTAGATTTTAAAAACTCACCTATAACCTCACCGTTCAAGGTATCAACATAAAACGGATTTACATCAAAATAGCAGTGATATATCTTACCGTTTGTTTCAACATTTGCTATTGTAAACTCGCTTTGTACAGGAGTTTCCACCTCGGCACATCTTAAATATTTTTGCTGATACTTAAGTCCCAATCCGTTAACTGCACCATTACCAAATCCACTCGGCCAACCGTTTTCATCATACCCCCAAGCGATCATACCTAATGCCTCGCTCTCGTATAATGATGCAAAAACATTTTGGAACCATTCATCAGAAAGATATTCGGTTTTAAGTCCGCCCCTTGCGTGCATAAAAAAACCGCCAAGCCCCACTTTGTCCATTTGCCTGATTTGCTTTTTTGTTTCTTCAACATCTAATTTTTCGTTCCACGACCAAAACGGTGCCGGTCGGTACTTTTTGGGCGGATTTTTAAGTGTTTTTTCAAAATCTGTCATTTAAATTACCTCCCTTATATTGTAAGGCTTTACACGATTATTTCACAAAGCGCAAGGTTTTAATTTCAAATGGTTTAAATTCAAGTGCTAAACCATTGTCGGCGGTGTTCATAACCTCGTCGTTATATTCAAGCATATCGGTTTTAAAAACGGTTTTTATCGCCGAATCAAATACCATATTACACATAGTATATGAACCCTCGGTTTCATATACACGGGCAATAAAGCCGTTTCCGTCCTCGGCAGGCTTAACAGTTTCAATAATAATATTATCAGCATCAACACTTAACAGCGAGCCAAAGCTATTACAGCCTGCCGAGCCATCGAATACAAGTACGGGATAATTAAGCAGATAGGCAGGCTTAATAACCGCTTCTGTGCTAAATGCCGTTTCGTGAACTAGCAACGAATAAGTGAATTTATGTATGCCCTTGTCACCTCTCGGGTCAGGATGAGTTCCACCCTTATGGAGTGTAAGGCGCATATCGTTTCCGTTCACCGATATACCGTATTTGCAATCATTAAGAATAGCCACACCGAATCTTGTATCCGAAATGTCGGTCCATTTATGATTACAAACCTCAAACTGTGTTTTATCGGTTGGATAATTTTCATGAGTGGGTCTTTTTATATTACCAAACTGCGTTTCAAACCTTGCCGTGTCGGACAACACATTAACCTTAAACCCGACTTTTAACAAAGAGTGCGGACTATTCCAATCGACTGCCGATTCAAAATCTATACGGGGATTGTCCGAATATAAAACAATATCCTGTGAAAGTTGTGAACTATCGAATTGGAACTTTACCCGAATACGAAGTTGTAATGCACCGATAGAAACAATCTCACTTGAAACGAACTGCGGTATGGGATTCATTTTTTGTGATTGGTCGTAATCTATATCCCAGTTATCCCAAGCGGAAGGAATATCCTCACCAAAATAGAGGGTATTAAGCGGAACCTTCGCATCGGATACTACCTCTAAACCACGCTTTGTTTTATATGAAACAAAGCGTCCGTTTTCCATAATAATATCTGCAAACGGGGTAGAAATTTTTTCGCCCTCAACTTTAAAGGGACATTCTGCAGATTTTGACGTTCCCGATTTAAGAGAAGTAATTGAAAATGCCGGCAGAGTAATACCTAAAACGGCTCTACATTTATCACCGTAAACATCGGTATACTCTTGAACAATAGCGTTATCGGGTATAAAATCAGTATTTTTAAGTATAATTTGGTCATTTCTCTCGAAAGAAAGAGTGTTACACACGCTTTTTACCGATTTGTCACCCTTAAACAGGCTTGCCATACCGCTTGCAAGGTCCTCTATCGCCTTTTTTTTCTCATAAATTGCAACATCGTGTGCGTCGGCAATACAGGTGCCCGGTAAAATATCGTGGAACTGATTTGTAAGCAAAGTTTTAAGCGTTCTGTTGCGTAATTCTTCATTGCTTGAGTCTAATATAACCGACAAAAGCTCATAATTATGAATAGCTTTTTCGAGCATACGATTTGTACGCTTTATTTCGTGCATTTGGGTTAAAGTGCCCCTGTGCAGTTCAAGATAAAGTTCACCCGAGAAAACAGGTAGGTTTTTCGCAGTATTTTCGAGTCTGTTCATAAATCGGCTTACCGTTGTACTTTCAAGCTTAGGCATTCCTGCCATATTTTTTATAGTTTTTTCACTTTCAAGCATGGAATAGCTCGGTCCGCCCCCACCGTCACCAAAGCCGTAAGATAACAGCTTCATATTTGATACTTCGGGGTGTTTTACGGAATTAAGCGCATTATTTTTAATATCCTTAACATCGGGGTAAACATGTGTGATATTAAAGTGTGTGAGCACCTCTGTACCATCGATACCCTTCCAAATAAATGAATCGTGCGGAAAAGTGTTTGCCTCATTCCAAGAAAGCTTTGTTGTTAAGAAATATTTAATACCGCATCCTTTTAAAATTTGGGGAATTGCAGCAGAATAACCGAATGTATCCGGTTGCCAAAAACAATCTGCCATATAATTAAGATTTTCTTTTGTGTATCGCTGACCTAATAAGAATTGCCTGATGATATACTCACCCGAAGGCATATTATTATCACATTCAACAAAGGCGCCGCCGTTTGGCTCCCATCTGCCCTCTGCTGTTCTCTTTTTTATACCCTCATAAATATCGGGATAGTATTTCTTCATCCAATCAATATATACAACCGAGCTTTGAATAAAGTGATAATCAGGATAAACCTCCATAAGCCTTAAAGCGTTTGAAAAAGTTCTTGCCGCCTTATGAAGAGTTTCGCGAACAGGCCATAACCAGGCGGTATCAAGATGGCTGTGACCGATAAGACCAACATAACCGAGTTCTTCACCCTCACTGCTTTTTCTGGAAGTTACAGCCTTTAATATTTCATTTGCTTTTTTGAGTGCGGGATGAAAATCAAATTTAATCTCACAGGGTAAAAGCGGTATAATCTTAAATATTTCGCAAAAGGCATTTGTTGCCGCCGCATGCATAGCGGTGTTTTCTTCATAACAGTCCAAGATTTGCGCCACTGTTCTGTGAAGTATCAAAAATTCCGCAACAGTTTCATCGCACTCTACAATATCTAAAGAATGAAATGTATGTACAAAGTCAGCGGGATAAAAGCTCCATTTATCAACTTCGCCGTTTGCATACGGCAAAGTTCCAAGTACTTTATGCCCGGCGTAGATCTCGATTGCAATTTCAAAGTCTTCTCCCCCTTTGGCATCAAGTGTAAGCGGTTGAACCTCGTGGAGACGAAAATCACAAGGAATATCAGGACACACGTCAAAAATTCCGGAAGCCTTACCGTTTAAAATTAAAAGTCCCTCAACAAGACCTGTGTTGGGTTTTAAAAGCAGTTTCTTGCCCTCTAATTCTTTAGGAACTGTATATTTAGAACGAATCCAAGCGTATCCGAACTCTTCGCCCCATACATCGCCTGAATCAGCCTTTTTCCATCCGCTTTTAGGAACCTCTGTCTGAAATTCGGAACGAGCTTCCGGGGTGTTTTCGGGTGCAGGTATTACTGATATTTCGCAAGGCAATTTGGACACCTTTTTATATAAAAGCTTTCTGTACTCTCCATATATCCTTTTAACCTTTTCGATAGTTTTTTGAGTGTAAATATCCAAAAAAATGCCCCCTTGTTCAATTGCGTTAATTGTTAAAAAATTATATTTTGATAATACCACATATCATTAAAAAAATATAGTTTTTTTCATGATATTACTCAAAATGGTCAGCCGAATCCAAACGGATATACGGCCGACCACCTTTCCTAATTATCTCTTTGAACGCTTTTTATATATTATAATACCTGTTTCCGTAGCAATAACTGCAAGACCGATAATACCGTATAAAATATATTTCAGATTAGACGGCTGTTTCTCAGGTTTCTGAATAGGTTCGGCATTTTCGCTCTGAATGGTGGAGTCGGCAGGCAAGGTCTTAAAGCTTGCAACCAATGTGACGGGAGCAATAACGGGAGCTTGCATATCATACTCCGTGCCATCTTCTCTGAGCCACTTTTCAAACTCATAACCGTCTTTTGTCGGTGCGTCAAGTATATCAGCTGATTGCCCTGCAATAACATTCAAACGCTTATACAGAATACCGTCCACCATCAGTAAAACGGGATAAGTGCGTTTCTGGAATTTTGCTTTTAAAACCGTATCTAAATAAACACCGTCAATATCAAAATTCCATTCTTCACCAAACTCTGTAAACCAACCCTTAAACAATCGGTCGCCTTTATCAGCGAGTTTTCCGTAAGATTTTATAGTGTTCCCTCTTAAAACTTTAACTGATGATAATAACTTATCCCCATCGTAGAACGATACTGTTTTGTAAATATCTATATTGCGGAAAATACCGGTATTCGGCATACCTTGGAAGAATACATCCGAGCCGTCAATATTGGCTCTGTTATCAAATTCTTCAAATATAAGGACGCCGTTTATATAAACCGTGAGAACCTTGACACCCTTATAGCCCTTATTATTGAGTACGCGGACGCCGATTTCAAATATATATTCTTTTCCGCCGACAAGGTCGTAATCGAGAGTTAAAGTCGGTAAACCGCCATCAATACCGCTTGAATAAACGTATAGTCTATCGTATTTCGTAAAGTACAGCTTCGCAAAATAGTTTTCATCCCACTTAGGTGAGAAACTAACCTGCGGACCGTTAATCATATTATCAGTTGGAATATAAATTGCCTTAAATACTCTTCCGCCGGTTCTTGCAGCTTTGTGATAGGTATAATTTTTGGTATTGGTTTGGCTCACTTTTGAGACCTCAAAGTCATTGTAAATACCCACGTCGCGCAAACTGATTTCATCCCAGTCATCAAAACTGTATGCTTCAAATAAGGCTGTAATATTCATACTTTTGCTTACTGTACCCGTAAACAATTTTCCGTTTACCGTCCAGCCTGCGAATACATGCCCCTGCTTCTGAGGCTTCGGCAGTTCATCAAGCGTTTTACCAACCTCAACACGGTAGGTTAGCGTCTTTCCGTCAACATTCGCCGTAATTACTTTGACATTTGCAAAACGCGCATAAAGGTTCATATCTGTATACACAAGGTCTGCATTTTCATCCCAAAGTGTTCCGCCTGACTTTGCGGTATACCAACCGGCAAAGGGAAGCCCGTTTTTCGGTGCCGGCTCTGTCACCTTCGGCAAAAGGCCGCTTCGTTCAACTTGATAAGAACCCATTAGGGTGTTGCCGTTATAGAAATTAACTGTTTTATATACCGGTTTATTTATTAATTAAGCAGAACCTGTGCCACCGTGGAAGTATATCATATTTTCACTAAGATCCGATTTGCAACCGATATACTGGATTAACAATTCTCCGTTTACGGTAACCTCGAAAATCTTCTTACCCTCATAGCCTTTATTCTTCATAACACGTACAGCAAATTCAATATTATACTGCTTGCCGGATTCGAGGGAGAGCATTTTTGAGATATCGGGTCCTGAACCAAGTGCACCGTTATAATAAATATGAGACATCGTATTGCCTTGGAGCCACAATCTGGAGTAACTGTTCTTTGACCAATCGTTAGTCAAAGCAATCTGCGGTCCATCGTTGTTATTCATATTGCCAACCGGTTCAAGAATAAACTGAAGCAAACGACCGCCGGTTTCTGCCGTCTTTTTATAGGTTAATACCGTATTGGTTTGATTCAATACCTTATCTTCTGTAATGCCCAAATCCTTAAGCGTAATGGTATCATACGGTTCGTACTGAAGATCCTCAAATTTGGCAACTAAGTTAATGTCGCTGTTTGTATAGCCATTGTATTTGGTGCTGCCGTTATAGAAACCAACGAAAAGCTTACCCATAGCTTTTGGAGCTTCAGGCATAAAATAAACGCCGTCAAATGCCTGATATTTATATTTTTTGCCCAAAACATCAACCGTAATAATATTGGGTTCTTCGTTCGGGGTTGGATTTTTATCAAGCAATATATTCTTAATTGAATCTAAAGTCGAGTTAGAAACGCCAATATAATCAGTAAGGAAATTCTCGACTGCTGCCTGTAGATTATCACTACCATCGCCATAATTTTCGAGCATATACCGATATGTGCCATCCATCGACTGAGCACCGCTGTATAAGTCGGCAGCTCTGAGTCCTATTGCACTAAAAGACGTAAGTTCATATTCAGGACGGATGTCATCATAAGAAACGCCTAAAAGTGCATAGAGCAAGAATGCTAAGGTGCCTGTTCTGTCAGCACCGGCAGAACAGTGGAAATAGAACGGATAATTACTTTCATCCGCTAATGCCTCAAACATAGCTTTATATTGACCTTTGCGCTCATCACTCATTGAGAAAATCTCTTGATACATTGCACCTTGCGCATAATAAACATTTGAGTTGTTTTCATCCCATCCTGTATAAGTGTGATTAATGCCGCCCCTGAGTTCTATTTCGGAGTTTATTCCTAAATAGTCAAATACATAACGAGCATCATCATCAATATGCGATGCGTATTCATCGAGCGCGGCACCACGGTAAATAAGTTCATATTTAACCTTGTCGCCATCTGCATTCACCTGACCACCCAAATCACGCATATTGATAACCTTACCTGAGGTAATATAGCGGATGGGGGTGTTTACAACGGTAAAGCTGTCAACCACGCTGGATTTACCGGTATTGTTCCCGTAAACAAACCAATAATAAGTTTTACCCGGAACAAATATACCAACCTCGTTTGTAAGGGAGGTTTTGCCTGTTGTTACTATATAAGGATTTTCAAAATTCTTGTTATCTGCAAAATAAACTGAATAACTACTGTTTTCACCGCTGTCAGTCCACTTAAATGTGGTATTCTGATAGTCTTGATATTTGCGCTGTGCCGAAGAATAATATTCTCTAACGAAGGCTGTCTGATTCAAGGTCTCGGTTGATAGATAATCGTGTATCGTATCGGTGTTAAGATAAATTTTTGTGAGTTCCGTAAGTTTAACTGCGTTGCCGGAAGACGGAACCTTAACCGTGTATACGGCGTTAACGGTCATATTTCCGTCAAGACCGCCAACCTCGTGCGATTCCCATTTACCTACGGTATTAGGAATTTCGGGGACGCCGGGTTCTTTTCCGCTAACGGTTGGATTGCTTAACACAAACGGAACTTTCTTAACAAGTTTTCCGTTTGCATAGTAGCTTACATAATATTCCTTTTCCTTATACTGTGCGGTAAAGGTTGTGTTTTCGGTTATTCTCTCTCTTTCAAAATCAAAGATTTTACCTGTTGCCTCGTTTTTCCAACCGACAAAAGAATAATCATACCCACCGTTTGAATAAGCCGGTGCAGATGGCGGTGTAATAAGACATTCCTTACCTACCTTTAGGGTGGAAACAGTACCGCCGTTAGCGTCTTTAAAGGTTGCATTTACTGTTTCAGCGGTAAAACGGGCGTAGAGATTTATATCGGAAGTCAATTTTGTTCCGGCAAAGTCAAATAATTTGCCGCCGGTTTGTGCTGTGTACCAACCTACAAAGTAATTTCCGTTCTTTTCCGGGTCTTCGGGTTGCTTAACGTTAAATCCCTTTTGAGCCAATTGGTCAAGATAAAGTTCATCGTCAACAAAGTATTTCGCGCGAAGCTCATTGTAGCCTACAACCTGAATGCTTTCAGTGGCTTCAACAT
>CAMFSU010000029.1 GCA_945983355.1 uncultured Clostridia bacterium
ATTTAATACTTGGAGGTATTTTAATATGAAAAAAATTCTTTGCTTAGTCATGGCTTTGGCCTTAACATTTTCTTTGTGCTTAACCGTTAATGCTGCAACCGGCATAAACGCAAATGAAAAGGCAGTTCTTGATGAACTTAAATCCAAGGAAGCTCTTGGTAAAAACGGTTGGTCATTCTTTATTCCTACAGAATATGTAACCGCTGCTGAAAATTATTTTAACACAATTGATATGACCGATGCTCAAAAAGACACTATATTAGGTCTTATCGCAGACGGCAAAAAGATTGTAAAAGAGCAAGGCGACAAAGCCAATTTCACAGGTAAGGTTTACAACTTGAAAACCATGGAAATTCCAGCCAAGGAAAAGGTTCTTGAGCTTGGTCAAAAAGCTTGTAAAGAGGTTGGCCTTACCTTAACCTATTCTTCGACAGACGACAAGGTAATCATTAAAGATGCCAAGGGTGTAGTTGCTTTCGAAAATGCACCAATTGTAAAAACAACCGGTGAAGATTTCAGTATGACAACCACCGTTGCTGTTACCGCTGTTTCGGTTGTTGTTCTTGGTGGTCTTGTTGCTTTATTTATTGTTGCAAAGAAAAAAGCTCTTTTCGTTAAATAATGAAATTTAGGGAAAAAGTTACCCGCATCACAACAAAAGTTAAAAAGCCGATGAGGTTAATTATAACCCCATTGGCTTTTGCTTTTATATTGGCTTTAACCATTTTGCTGGTTTTAAATTTTTCGGTTGGTGACATAATTGGCTACGGAAGTATCTTGTTTATGCGCACCGAAGATTATGGGCAATATGATGCGGACAATATGTTCGAGCCGTCCTCAAAAGAATCGGGTACGGTTAATATTAAGGATATTAAATTTCCAAGTTATGAGCGGGTTTATGGTGAAATTGAAATTCATTCAGCCAACATACACTGCCCTTTAATTTATGGTGACAGTACACGTGCGCTTTGGCGCGGCGCCTGTCAGTATATCGGCAGCACCATAATCGGCTATGGCGGTACAACAATGGTTGCCGCCCATGTAAACCGCCACTTTGAAAATTTGAATCAGGTAAAAGTGGGCGATTATATAAAGGTGACCACCACCTATGGTGTTTATCTTTATAAGGTAAGCTATACTGGTGTACACTCGGCCTATGATAACAGTATTTACGATATGAACCGAAAAGACGAAAACCTTGTGCTTTATACCTGTTATTATGAACAAACCGCCCTTGGCAATGTTAAAAAACGCTTCTTTGTTTGTGCCGATTATTTTTCGGGCCCACTTATTGATAAAGGGGTGACAGAATAATGAAAAAAACAAACCTCTCATCAGTAATTTCTCATATTTTGGCGTTGTTCTTAACCTTCACACTTTTCGCTGTCAGTGGTTGTGCGCTTTTTGTTTGTACTGTCTCCGACCCTAATTTAATGGACCGCACAATTACCGAAAGTAATTATGTGAAGCCCTTAAAGCAAGAAATTTCAGACAAATGGGATAACCTTGCGGCAATTTGCGGTATGGGTGAACGCGAAGAGCTTATTAACCTTTTAACCGAGGAAAGAATTGAAGCCGATAGCCGTGAATACTTTAAAAAAGCGTATAACGGCGGAACGATTGATACCTCTGCTTTAAAAGAAAAGGTTCATAAGGTAGTTAGCGATTATGCCTATAAAAACGACTGGGGGCTTATTTCA
The DNA here is from genome assembly GCA_945983355.1 of uncultured Clostridia bacterium. GTDB lineage: Bacteria > Bacillota > Clostridia > Oscillospirales > Acutalibacteraceae > UBA737. The sequence goes on from CAMFSU010000029.1 coordinate 1,701, forward strand.
AAAGCCGAATTAGAGCAAAACATAAACGACCTTGTAAACAGCTGTATGGATGAATATGATTTGTCGATTAAGGTTAAGCTAATGCCCAAGCTTTTAGGTGCAACTGTTAGATACAAAAAAATCGCTTTAATTGGTTTTGGGGCTTTTGCAATATTATCGGTAGGCATTTTAGTTTTCATTTATTTTTTACAAACAAACCGCCGAAAAACTTTATTTTATGCCTTTACAGCATTTGGGGCTAATACATTTCTTTACATGTTTATGGTTTTGTTTGTCTTAATTAACGACCTTATGGACCGCATACCAATTGAGGCATCAGCGCTTTACAACCTTGTAAATAAATATATACAGGATATTTTAAATTCGGTTTTAATGCTCACGATTTTGCTTTTAATTATATCGGTATTAACATTAATTTTATATTTAATACCAAAGAAAAATACAAACACCCAATAAAGCAAATACCCCTGCAACCTTTAACGGTTACAGGGGTATTCTTAATTCCCGCCCGGGCCGTCCCTGCGTTCGCGGGTGTCGTAGGCATCAATTTTTCTAATTTTTAAAATTTCTATGATGCCGCTGGCAAAGAAAAAAGCGGTCAGCCAAAGCCGACCGCTCACAATGAAAAAGGTGAAAACGAAATTTTAATTAAAAAATTTAAGGGGTTTCGTCAACACAGAGAACCGTCCCCTGTGTTCTCTGTCGTGGGTATTTACCTGCTCAGATCCTTGATTTTGAGACATAAAATCATTATAATCGTCCACAAAATATTGATTAGCGTTGTTTCCGCAAGCTGAAAATGTGCCCACAATTAAAACAAGTGTTAGAATTAATGATAATATTCTCTTCATTTGTTTTGTACCTTTCCGCCTAAGAACATTTAATTATTTACATTTTATTGTATATTTTTGACAAAAAATGTCAATAAAAAACAGCCGTAAAACACATAGAAGGTCGCCCGCGGACGACCTTCTATACTTATTTTAAAAACTAAAAATTAAAATTTTTTAACGCCGATATAAAGCATTTTGCATAAAAACCATCACTTATAATATGAATGATTACAATTCAATACCATTGTTATATTTTAAATCAAGCTTTTCAGAATATAAATGCGATACATCCGAATAACAAAGGCAACGAGGCGCAGTTATACCATTTTCGTTATTTTTAAATTCAATAACCGTTACCCCTGTGTGAGTATAATCAAACGAAGCCCACATTATGTGAAACGGTATGTGAAGTAATGATGAAAGCCAAGTTTTTGCAAAACCTACATGACAAAACAATGCAACCCGTTCTTCATTATTTTTTAAAATGCGGTAAACGCCGTTTTCTTCTTGATAGCCAAGACGACGAAGAAAATCCTTGCCCTGCTTCTCAATATAGCTTGCCGCCGACTTCATTTGCGATTGATTTATACCGGGGCAATCGAATGAATCTTTATAAGATAATTCATTAGCGCCATTTTCTAAAAAATATGTATTTTGAACAAAGGTAATTGACTTTGGGTTACCATCGGGAAATGGTGTGATTCTTTCAGGACCAAGCTCATGTGTCCATTCTTCAATATTTTTCTCTAACCCAAGCAATCTGCAGGCGGGCTCGGCTGTTTCCATTGCCCGACCCATAGGGGACGAAAAAATCCTGTCAATTTTTGCGTCAAACATCCTTTTACCAACCGCCTCGGCCTGCAATTTACCCCTTTCGGTCAAAGAATCGGTTTCATAAATCGGGTCGCCGTGTCTTACAATATATAAAAGCATATTACCACCTCATTTTAATTGTATCATAAAATCTGCAAAGGGGCAAGGAAAAGTGAAGTATCGGCTTCGCCAATGTGAAGTTATTGCTTTCGCCATAGTGAAGTTTTGTGCTATCGCACAAAGTTAAGTGCGCCACCCACGCCCCGCAGGCACTTCACATAGCGTAAGCATACTTCACGCACCGAAGGTGTGCTTCACGTGCCGAAAGGTACACTTAGTTGAAAAAGAAAAGACACGCTCTCGCGTGTCTTTATTTTTCTGTCTCTCGTGTCCAAAAAGAAATGGCAAGAAACCCTTAATTTTACTGGGTTTCCCCAGATTTTCTTTACAAATATATTATAACATAAAAAAGCACTCTCTGCAATACAGAAATGCAGAAAGTTCCCTTGGGATTTGCAACGGCAATGCAAAGCAAACGCCTGCAAAACTACAACCGTTATCAAATAATATATTCAGTTGATAAAATACTTCTCTCCCCTATTAACGCTTAGTTCACCCTAAAACTGCGTTGCAAAAGAAAAGCACTATTACAACATCAAAAACTGGAATCAAACAGACTGTTTCCTGCGCACGGAAACAAGACTTCCCTATTTGCTACCGCTTCGCACTCTTCTCCACTTTCGTGGCCCCTATAGAAGAACCAAAACAGTTTACTTAAGAAAGCTCCTCTTTTTTCACCCTTCGACTTATCTTGTGCTTCAAGCCGTTCTGATGTTTTGTTGTACTTATTATACCATTGCAGAAATATAAGGTCAATGGGTTTGGCAGAAACATGGCCCCACAGGTCATGCAAATTTTTATTGAACGATTTCGTCATCTATGGCACTATTGTGGCCGCACTATTAAATAAACATTCACATGTGAAAAAGCTAAGAGCCATATAAATGGCTCTTAGCTTTTAAAAAACAGCAATATTAATTAACTTGCTTTAAACTCTCCCGATTCTGAACCGACTGTAACAGTATAGGCATCGCCCTTTTTAATATCTGAACTTGAGAGAATCACAACTGCGAAATTAAGTTCGGGTGAATGCTCAATAATTGTTTTTCCGCTTTTATCTTTTAATACTATCTTTGTGCCAGCGCTTTGATTACCAACACTTATTGCAATCACACCTTGCTCAGAATCGCTGAAGGATTGTGCCATACCCTGCGCACCAGTACCTATAAAAGTGCCGCCTGTAATAATACCACTCTTGTCATAGTCAAGCGTTGCGGTATCGCCTTGTGTAGGACCGACAACTGTTGTGTGTCCTCCTGAAATTTCCAAGGTGCCGTTGGCATCCAAGCCGTCACCGGAAGAATTGATATAGAGCGTGCCACCCGATATTTTAATGCTACCGTTAGAGTTAGAGGACATACCGCCATGGCCACCCATACCTCCGGGTTTGCCACCGCCCATTCCTCCGCCGAACATTCCGTCACGGCCACCTTCGGTACCGCTTTGGTCGGTTCCGCCTGCGGCGTTCAGTCCGTCATCACTTGCCTTCAACTTAATATCTCCGCCTTGCACGTCTATGTGCAAAGCTTCAAGGCCTTCATAACTCTCACTAATATCAATCTTGCCGGCAGTAACGGTCAACGTATCTTCGGCGTGTATAGCATCGTCACCCGATGCTATGGTAAAAGTTCCGCCGTTAATAATAACCGAAACATCGGAGTGTACCGAATCATCTGCCGAGTTGATGGTAAAATTACCGCCTGAAATCAGCAAACTGTTTGTGGCTTTGAGTCCCTTCATACTTGTGCTGCTTTCATCGGTTGTGGTGGTTGAAGTTTGTGAGCCGCCCGATCGCATTTCACCGGGTCTGCCACCGCCGTGTCCTCCGCCCATAAATCCGCCAAAATTATCCGAATGCTCTTTACTTCCGTTTTCACTGCCGCCACCAACAAGCAGATCTATCGTACCGTCTGCTATCTGCATATAAGCGCCGGCGGCTATGCCATCGCCTTCAGCTTCCGCTTTAATCGTTCCACCCCCGATATAAATAAAGCCAAGAGAGGTATCATCGGTATTCTCGGCGTGTATAGCATCCTTGCCGGCATCAATGTTAAGTGTGGCATTTGTAATTCTTACGCTGTCGTTGGCATCCAAACCGTGAGAAGCGGAATTGACTGTATAGGTTCCGCCAGTGAACACAAGGTCATCCTTACAAACAATGCCATGTCCTGCAGGAGAAGTAACTGTCAAAGAACCTGTTCCGTTGAGTGTCAAATCTTGCTTTGAAAACAGTGCACCATCAATATTATTATCATCTATAGCAGTAAAACTACCGCCGTTAGCAAGTGTGTTGGTGGTTCCATCAGCAAGAGTTAAGAACACTTTATCGGCTTCAAGAATATAAAGTGCCGCTGAGGTTTTGCTTGTGATATTTGCGCCATTGAGAACAATTTGCAACTTTGCCGTATCGGGTGCATCAACAATTAGCATACCATCAGTCAGTTCACCTGAAACAATATAGGTCGCTTCTTCAGTGATGGTAATTTTAGAACCGGATATTTTAACGCTATTCGAACTTGATGTAGCCGCCCCACCGTTCAGCTTGATGGTAACTGCCTTGCTCTCATCATAGTCGGTTTTATTATCTCGCTCGGTAAAGATATCCGCATCCGTTTTTGAGAAATCAACCTCTACGGGAGTAGCAGTTGAGGAAGTTTCATCAGGATTTTCGTTTTGGGTTTTATTTTCGTTATCCTTTCCGCAACCCACAAGAAGCGAAAGCATTAAGATTAAAATCAGTAGAATAGATAATATTTTCTTCATAAGATCACCCATTATAATGAATATAGGTAGGTGGGAAAGCTCAATTGAGCTTTCCCACGGACAAATTCTTATTTGTCCGTGAAATTATTTAAATAATTTCACCTATTTCATTGCAATGATGTCGAGAAAAATAATCGGTGATTATTTTTCTAAAACCGCCTATATTAGCGGTTTTTCGAAAAAGCTTTAGAAAGCTTTTTCGACTATCGACTATCATTATAATTCTGTTCCGACCGTTTCCTGTTTAGATACCGCAATTTCAAGATTTCCATTACGGCAACGGATTTTATCAATCATCTCTTTTTCACGGGTAACGTCACGGAGCATTACGTTGTATGTAAGCTTGAACATACTTCCCATATTGGTGCTTTTAACACGCACAAGGTCGTGAGAGGTTGTAAACTCAGAGAAAATATCATCAAAAATGCCCGAATAATCCAAGTCTTCGGGAATGGTGATGGTAAAAGTCTTAAAGGTGGCTGCATTCTTCTTGGTCCCGAAATCCAAGCGATTATAAAGCACAAACATAATGCACATCACAACCGTAAAGAGAACGGCGAACCCAAGATAACCCATACCTGCTATAAGACCTGCGCCCATAGCCAAAAACAAGGTGCAGATTTCCTTTGCCGTGCCGGGAACAGAGCGAAAACGCACAAGACTAAAAGCACCTGCCACCGCAACACCTGTTCCTACGTTACCGTTTACCATCATAATAACAACGCAAACAACCGCAGGGAGCAAAGCCAATGTTACAACAAAGCTCTTGGTATAGCGCGTGCGGTACATATAGGCAAACGCCATTAAAATGCCGATAACGAGAGATGCACCAAGGCAGAGTAGAAAATCGGTCACGCTGATGACCGCCGTTAAATCCGTATCAAATAATCCTTTAAATAAATTTTCAAGCATTCCGAGTTACCTCCAACATATTATATGAGTTCATTTTATGGTTTTGCGGAAAAATCAGCGTTCTGTACGCTGTTCCATATTTTGAAAAAGATGTTTTATATATCTTTTCTTTTGATAACACCTCGGTCATCCAAAGCGGAATACCGCCACTACATTTAATTTCCATCAGCACCTTGCCTTCGGGCAAAATCGGTGTGCCGTAGGCATCGGATTGCAAAGACAGATCCTCCTGTCTGCAAAGTATATTATCATCAAAGGTTACACGGAAGTCGCTACCGTCATTTAAATAATATGCCTCACGCTCATAGGAAAGGAATACTGTAGGATGAAGCGTGTCGTAAAGTTCCATAAAATAATCAATCTCGTTTGATATTTGCGTGTGCTTGTCGGTATGCTTTTCTCCTGACAGCCATTTCACAGCTTCGGCTTCCGGCAAGGATATTCTTCGTTTATATACCACGTGCTTATATTTCTTTTTCAGTTCCACAAAAACGACACTATCGGCATCGGCTTTGCTATAACTTCGTATGCGCAGTTTTTCCTTATAAGTCGGCTTCTCAATAGAACGGCGAATTAAAAGATAGGTATCCGTATCGAAATAAAGGTTTCGGATGGTGGTTCTTCCGTATTTATCAAGCTTCATATACGGTGTCATCGCTGCAAGGACTCGTTCCTTTTGCTCGGTTGTGAGCATATATTTCAGTTCGTATCTCTTAAATACGGTTTGAAATGCCATAAAAAACCTCCTGTACCATGATACAACCATTGTACAGGAGGAAGATTGAAGTTTTATTGAATTTCTTTAATTTTTTAGATTGTTGGAATTTGTACTCTGAATTCTACAAATCCGTCAAAGCAGTGCACCGCAATATTACCTTTGTGTGTGGTGGTAATTGCTTTGGCAATAGCAAGTCCAAGTCCGTAGTGCTTGTCGTCGTTACGGGCGGCATCTACACGGTAGAAACGCTCAAAGATTTGCTCACGATGTTCAGCGGGGATTTCATCTCCCTTGTTAATTACAGAGAGTTTTGCAAATCCGTGTTCCTTGGTCAAGGTCAGCCAAACTTCGCCCCCACCTTTGCTATAGCGGATAGCGTTATCAAGCAGTATAGACACAATTTGTTTAAGCTGCGTGCTGTTGCCAATCACACCGATATTGCTTGTAATGTTTGTGTTCAAAGTGAGTCCTTTTTCAAAAGCAACGCTTTCAAAGGGCAGAGCTTCACCGGCAACAAGGCGGCTGAAATCAATGTGTTCCATCTGTGGAGCTACATTCTCTGTTCGTGCAAGGTCTAAAAGCTGGCCGACCAACATTCCCATCCGCTCATTTTCATACTGAATATTTTTAAGCCACGTGTTGTCGCCGATTTCACGGGACAAAAGCTCTGCATTGGCGC
>CAMFSU010000030.1 GCA_945983355.1 uncultured Clostridia bacterium
TAGTATGATAGCCTACGGGGAATTCTACAAGCTCGTCATTCTTTACTCTGTAAGCCTCGTCAATCTCACCGTCAGCGGTATAAAGACACTGAACAGCAAAGCCCTGCTTGGGATCAAACAGGAAGTAATAAATTTCCTCTGCAATACATTCAGTAGGCATATTGTCCTCATCATGCTTATGAGGTGGGAATCCTGCCCAGTTACCCTCTGTGCAGTAGCACTCACCAATTGTGAGTATTTTAGCATTTGAATTACCGTCAATAAGGAAGCTGGTTTCACGCTGGAAGGGTACTTCACCCAAAAGCTTTAATACAACGTGGTCTTCTCTTAGTACCTGAGGCTCGGTTTTTTCTTCAACAGGAGTACCGCAAACCGCAATTTTAATGTGGTCAATCGCTTCAATGGTAAGCTCCTGCTCACGGGGCATATAAAAGCTTTCGGCTTTTCTGTTTTCGAAAACGGTCATTCTGTTACCTACATTCTCATAGGTTTCACCGTTAACTTCTACATTACAGTGACCCTCAAGCATAATGAAAGCCACTTCGTTACCCTCGGTATTAAAGGGTAATTTCTGTCCTGCATCTAATTCGATTATACCAAATTCAAGCTTCTTTAAAGAACATTCGCCTATTTTACAAATAGGTGTATAACCATTCTGGGGCACATAAGCTTTTTTATAATTATAACTCATAACCGTTCTCCTTTAAATATTTTTTAGTGGTATCAAAATCCGGTACGCTTTCTCTGGCGCCTACACCTGTACACTTAAGTCCTGATACAGCACTACTAAAATGACAGCATTTAAGATAATCATATCCCTTGGATACTGCAGCAGCAAAAGCGCCGTGGAATACATCACCCGAGCCGTTGGAATCAACAACAACTGCAGGATAAATAGGATAAGCTATAATATCATTACCGTCATAAATTATACCGCCACGCTTACCCTGAGTAATTACAACAACCTCGGGGCTATAAGTCTCATAAAGCTTTTTAGCTGCTTCTTCAGCAGTGTTATATCCTGTGTGACCAAGTGAAAACTCCTCAGACGGAATCATAATATCAGTAAGAGCCAAAAGTTTTTCTACGCCCTCGTAAAGACCGCCGCAATCATAAAGCACCTTTGTGCCGTTTTCACGGGCAATTTTTGCACCCTCTACAGCGGCATCCATTTCGTTACCGTCAACCATAAGTATTTCTGCTTCTTTAATTGCTTGCTTTTGAACTTCATTTAGTTCGAGTGGCGGTAAATCGCCCTTATCAAAAACACAGGTACGGGTTGTGGTATCTGCGCAAAGCCAAAGCACCGAAGCAAAAGAGCGATAGCCCGATTTTACATCTATAAAATCAGTTTTAACACCGTATTTCTCGAAATCCTCTTTTAAAAACTTACCGCCGTTATCATCGGATAAAACTCCGATATAAGCGGTATCCTCACCCAACTTACTTGCCGCAACAAGTCCGGTAGCAACAGGACCGCCGCCAGCGGTTTTGCTGGCGGTCGCCCTCATTTTAGTATCTTCCGTCGGGTAGGTAGGGATATTGTAAAGGGTGTCAAATACATTAGCACCTATTCCTACTATTTTACTCATCATCCAATTCTCCGATTATTTTGCTTTACCGTCTGCGCCAACGAGCTTAATCTTATCAAGCGCTAAAGCTTTAACAGTTTCAATAGGCTTCTTCATAAAGATATCAATAGCAAGACTTCTGTTAGGATCGTTAAGAGTTTCAAGTGTACCCTCTGCAAATGCGCAACAAACATCAGTACCTATGTTCATCTTACGAACACCTGCTTTAATAGCAGCCTTAACCTGATCGTCAGGAATACCTGAACCACCATGAAGTACGAGCGGCAAACCACCTGTTGCTTCTCTGATAGCCTTTACTCTATCAATGTCAAGCTTAGGAGTCTTCTTATAGTGACCGTGAGCATTACCGATAAGAACTGCAAGACAGCATACGCCTGTTCTCTTAACAAAATCAGTAGCCTCTGCGGGGTCGGTATACTCTTCCATAGCGTCGTCATTAACACTGCCAACATGACCGAGCTCACCCTCAACACCAACATCAATAGCGTTGCAGATATCAACAATGTGCTTTGTGTTAGCTACATTCTCTTCATAAGGATGAACAGAACCGTCATACATAATACCTGTAGCGCCCCAGTATAAAATCTTCTGTGCCTCAAGCTCTGAAGGACCGTGGTCAAGGTGGAAGCAAACAGGAACGCTGGCTTTCTTAGCAGCTGCTAAAATAACGGGAGCTAAATAATAACCAACCTCTTCATTTACAAGACGGGGATAAACCTGAATAATAACAGGAGCTTTAGCCTCTTCAGCAGCCTTAATAACACCCATAACGGTTTCAATGTTATAAACATTAAATGCAGGGACACAGTAGCCGCCTTCTTCAGCCATACCGATAATCTGTTTTAAATTAACTAACATTGCGGTCCCCTCCTATTAACCTAAAATCAAATCTTCAAGAGAGATAATCTCAACATCCTCAGCTACAGCCTTAAGTGATACATACTCTGAAACACAAGCGGTAACGATAGCCTTTGCACCAACACTTGTAGCATTGAAGATTCTGCGCTTAGCTACAAGCTCTACTACCTTAGGCATATACTGTGCCATAAGGATATTACCAGCCCAAACTGTTTCTGCTCTATTTAAGAGCATTTCGTCTAATTTAGCGTAAGCCTTAACGATTTCACGAGCCTCTTCGGTTTCCTCAAGGTCACGTGATAACTGATAAGGATCCTGGAATACAACAGCTTTACCGCTGTTCTGAGCAATCAGCTTACCGTCCTTGAGTAATCCTGCTACGAATGAAGTATATGTAACAACATCTGCAGCAACTTCAATACCATACTCCTTGTAAATCTGCTTAATAGTCTTAGCATCATTGGGGTCATAAACAACAACAGTTTTATATTCGCCTAAAGCCTTAACACATTCTTCCATCTGAGCCTTAGTCTCATTAGCAGCACCGATAAGGAAATCAAGCTGTGCGCCTGATGCGGGCTCGTTTTCAAGAACTGAGAAATCTACGCCTGCTTTGTCAAGAACCTTGATAGCCTTGTTTGCCTGCTCGCATGCCATAAACTTAGCATCTACGCCTAAGAAAAGAAGTGTATCCTTCTTGTCAGCGTGAGCCTTGATAGATGCGGTTAAAGTCTCACAAGTAGCGGTTTTGCCGTATGCGTTACCGGTTTCTAAACAGTTAGCAACTAAGGTATTGATATATTCGGGAAGCTTGCCCTCGAGAGCTGCCTGAAGTCTGGTTTCCTTTGTGAACATAACAGGATCCCAACCGGTGATACAATCGTGTACACAAGCACCGCAGGTGCAGCACTCATAAATATTATCCATAATTTCCTCAAGCTCAATAGCTTCACGGTTTACAAGAGAGATACCGAGAGCACGAGCACGAGCTGTATTTCTTTCCTGACCGGTAGCATTACCGATAGGGCAAATGTGATGGCACATCCAGCAAAAACGGCAGGAATCAACATGTTGTTTGCATTTTTCTGACATTATCATAGTTCTATACCTCCCTATATATTAAAGACCAAGCTTGAACGGATTCATAATACCGTTGGGGTCTAACTGCTTTTTAATACCTTCAAATACCTGCATTGCAGGGCCGTACTGTTCCTTCATAAGACGGCCAAGCTTAATGCCGACGCCGTGGTGGTCATTAACAACGCCACCGTGTGCAAGTGCGGTACGAACACCGCAGGTCCAAATTGCCTGGTGTAAACGAAGTGCTTCAACAGGATCCTCGGGAACATCCTTGCCGTCAACAATAAAGCGGTCGTAAACCATTGCGCCCCATTCATACCAGTGTGAGAAGTGAGCAATAAACTTAGCTTGCGGGAAGTTGGTTTCAATTGCTTCCTTCATTGCCCAGTAAATTTCTTCAATCTTGCCATAGGGTGCAATGGTATCCATTGTACCAAAGCACTGAGGAATATCCATCATATGACCGGGATAGAAGAAGGTAATCTTTTCCTTCCACCATTTTTCACCGTATTCACTTCCCAAGTCTTCTGCGCCGTATTTTGCAAAGGTTTCAAGAAGGATTTTTTCCTCAACCTCTACCATTTCCCGAACACCCTCATAAGCAACGTTCATAAATGCGCCCTTGCGTTCAACACCAACGATTTTCTTAATGAGTGAAGCAGTTTCAGCTTCATCATAAAGACGCATAACCGAAGGCTTGAATTTTTGGAGCAGCTCGCGGCTTGCCTTAAATGCGCCGTTCATATCCTGGAACAAGAAGCCACGGAAGCGGCGTTCTTCGGGTTGGTCAAAAATGCGAATTTGAGCTTTTGTAATAATACCTAATGTACCTTCAGAGCCAATGAAAATCTGGTTAAGGTCGGGACCTGCCGCATGCTTAGGAGCAGAAGAGGTTTCAATAATATCACCGTTAGGAAGAACAACCTCCATTTTAAGTACCATATCATCAATTTTACCATATTTGGTAGAAACAACACCGATACCGCGGTGAGCAAGGAAGCCACCAACAGTTGAACAAGTAAGTGAAGAAGGATAGTGCATTGTTGCCTTACCAACTTCGTTTGCAGCCCATTCGATGTGCTTATATATAGCACCTGTGCCACATTCTATGTACATACCTTCGGTGTTAACTTCATAAATTTTGTTCATTCTCTTAGTATCAAGAATTATACCGCCACAAACGGGAATAGCACCACCCTGAGTACCGCCGCCTGCACCCCAAGTAGTAACGGGGAGCTTATAATAGTTTGCAATTTTTAAAACCTTTGATACCTCGGTAGCATCCTTAGGGCATACAACATACTGTGCTTCGGGCATACGACAGCCACGGTCAGCCCACATGCGTGAAAGCCAGTAATAGTCAACGCTGTGTGTAACCTTGTCGATAGCGCGAGTAGAACAGTTTTCAACGCCTACTGCATCTTCAAGCTCGGTTAAAATCATTGCGAATAAAAATTCATTCATTTGGATTTGCATTTTTGTATCTCCTTTTAAATTTTATATTTTATTTGCGATTGAGGAATTACTCGCAAAATTAATTAACTTGTCTTTGAAATTGCTCAAATTTCAAACCCCATATGTAAAAAAGCAAACATTCCTACCACTTTTTAAAAAATTATATCATTAAATATAATATTATTAAATGTTAGAATTGAAACATTTTTTGTAAAAAACGTTACAATTTGTGAAAGAGTGTGTTATACTATATATAACAAAACAGAAAGAAGGGAACCTATAAGTGAAAATCTTACCTTTTCAAGAACTTTATAGTATAGAATTCATAATAACAGAACCCCTAATAAAAGGACAAAACTGGTATACGCGCAATAATTATTATAGCTGTATAGGTAAACCAAAGCCCTCGCACACATTACTTTGGTTTAAAAATTGCAGTGCAAAAATCACCTGCAGTAACGGCGAAGTACTTTTTGCCGAAAAAAATCAGGTTGCATTTATGTCAAAAGGTATTGAATATACAGTCGATTTCTTTGATACCGCACCACATCAAGATGATAGCGTTGTATTACATTTTCAACTTAAAAATATGCTTGGTGAAGAAATCACTCCCACACTTTCGCCACAAATTTGTATAAAAAATGTCAGTCCAGCTTTAGCGGTTACCATAGAAACCGGCGCAGAAGAATTTAATAAAAATATTGTTTGCGTACCATTTATAACCTCTATAATTTATCAAATATTAGGGTTGGTCTGCCGCAGACAACGCAAAAGGGTTGTTAGCCATAAATTTAAATACATCAGTGAAGGTATCGAGCTTATGGAAAATAACTCCGACAAAACACTTACTGAAATTGCAGAAATTTGCGGTGTCAGCGAAGGATATTTTAGAAGGCTTTTTAGAGAATACAGTGGCGAAAACCCCATTGAATTTAGGCAAAAGCACCGCATTGAAAAGGCAAAACAGTTATTACTACTTGACACTAACTCTATAGGTGAAATTGCTGAAGAGCTTCATTTTTCTGATATTTATCATTTCAGCAAAACATTCAAAAAGGTAACAGGCATATCCCCCAAAAAATATATGAAACAATGTGAAATTTCTTTATAAGCATAGAAGAAAACAAGAAAGCCGCCAGATTCCTTATTATCATAATAAGAAGCGTATCCAGAAGGTATATACCCTTCAAACGTTAATAACTATCGCCTGAAATAAAAGCATTCCCAAAATTTGTTATATAAATTTACCTACTTTATTCAAATTCCCACATCATAGCATAGAAGTCATTACTTTTACCGTTAGTCATAACTTTAAGACCATAGTTCATAAGCTGTGAACCGTAATAGGTATTGCCCGTTGCCTTGTCGGTATAAATTTTGTTTTCACTAAGACCGAAAAGCTTAATATTGGTCTGAATATTTACCGCATGGGTTTTAAGCCGCATTAAACCAACAATAATCTTGTTTTCTAAAACATATTCAAAAACTGCATAGTCGTCGGTTTTAGGATTTGTTAAACGATAATACTTGCCGTTTTGGAATACATCAAAGTTGTCATTATAAAACTTAATAAAGTCTTTTATATATTCCCTATCGTTATCATTAATCTTTTCGGGTGCTAATTCGTAACCAAAAGAACCGGTAAGCGCAAAGATATGTCTTGCTGCCATTGAGGTTGTTCTGCCTGTTTGATGATTGGGGCAAACCGACACATGAGCCGATTGACAGCTCATTGGATAAATAAGTGATGTCCCGTACTGAATTTCAGCGCGCTCAACAGCATCTGTGTCATCACTTGTCCAAATTTGCGGTGTATAATAAAGCATACCAATATCAAAACGGCCACCGCCCGAAGCACAGCCCTCAAATAACACCTTCGGGAAATCGGTTGTAAGGCGTTCTAATACGTTATATAGACCGAGTATATACCTGTGGTAGTATTCGCCCATTTGGTCGGCTTTGAGATATGCCGAGCCGATATGCGCCATTGTTCTGTTATAATCCCATTTTACATATTGGATATTAGTGGTTTTAAGAACATTGGCAACACTGTTATAAACAAAATCACAAACCTCGGGGTTTGTTAAGTCAAGCATTAACTGCCAACGGGTTTCGGTCGGCTTTCTTCCCTTAATTTGCATTACCCATTCGGGATGCTTTTTATATAAATCACTTTCGGGCGATATCATTTCGGGCTCAAACCAAATACCAAGCATTAAGCCCTTGCTGTTAACGTATTTGCAAAGTTCATTTAAACCGCACTTAATTTTTTCTTCATTTACGTACCAGTCACCAAGGGAAGAATGGTCATTATTTCTTTTGCCAAACCAACCGTCATCAATAACAAGCAATTCAACACCTAAATCGGCTGCCGAATCGGCGGCTGATTTAATTGTTTCATCGGTAAAGTTAAAATAGCAGGCTTCCCATAGATTAAGTAAAACAGGGCGCTTTTTATCTCTATACACACCACGGCAAACGCGGTTTTTAATAATACTGTGGAAGTTTTGTGACAAACCGTTTAAACCGTTATTGCTAAATGAAATCACAAGTTCTGGGGTTACAAAGCTTTCACCCTTGCCTAAATTCCAACGGAAGTTATCAGGTGAAATACCGCCCGACAAATTAACCACGTTATAACGACTTAAATTAGCTGACATTTTATGATTGCCCGAATAAGCAAGAGCGATACCAACAGCTTCACCTTGGTGTTCGGTTGTATTGCGTTCAGCCATAATTAAAAAGGGATTAGCACCGTGAGAGCTTGAGCCACAGTTAGATTCAACCACAGCACCTGTATGTAAAAGTGGTGCACGTTCAATTTGGCGTTCTCTTGCCCATGTGCCGAAGTTTGAAATTACATCATAGTTTTTGTTTTCAAAAGCGATATTTCCGCTTAATGCTCTAAGCAAGGTTATACCACTTTCACCGTTATTTGTAATCTTAACCCAACGGGTTATAACGTCATAATCATAAAATACGGCATAAAAAAGTCTTGCTTCTACACCACTAAAATTATCCCTTGTTATAATTTCAAGTGTTTCTACCTTATCCCCATTTTCGCAATATGCTGCGGGCAAGCCGTCAATAGCAGGCTTACCGCTGTGTATAACGTAATCCACAACCTTTAAATCGGCAAAGTTTGTACCGTCAGCGTTTAACACTTCCAAAGCGGGATTAGTTATACCTCCATCGCCAAAAACGGGATATTCAAGTAATGCATTGTCTAAAGTAGGCACATTTTCGCTTACATTAGACTGAAAATCACCGTTATACCACTGACGCTTAACCATATAACTATGGTCACAGTCGGGCAAGCGCTTACCGTAATATGTATGACACAACACACCGTTTTCGTTATGCATTACGTAGCTTGTGTTTTTGGTATTAAGTTGGAATTGGTTTTTATAAATATCAATTGTTTTCATAAATTCCTCAAATTTACATATTACTTTGGTGTATTTTGTATCATATTTAAAAAATCGAAAAAATTATCCTCATTAAAAACGTTCACAATAGAAAATACATCATCGGTTATAGATTTGGTTGCAGTAAATGAATAAATCTTTTGGGTAGAACAATAAACCGTAAAAGCTTTGCCTTTACTTGCGACATAAGCTTTATTAAGTTTAAGTATTCCCTCTTCGGTTAAATGAAGGTCTAACGCAACTGAATTGTTTTCAAAATCATTTGTATAATCGGTATACATTATATCTTCTTCGGTAATTACTGTTTTACCGTTCGAATCTACAATTCTAAAATAGCTAATATAATCATATTCACCGCTTGGATTGTTAACTTTATCCTGCGCAAATAACCAACTAGATAAATGTCGGCATTTGTATGCAAAGCTCCACACGTCGTGACCATAACCATCAAGCGCATATAATTTTACCTTATCACCGCCTGCGGCAATAATTGAATTATACATTTTCTGTGAATTTGAAAAAGACACAGTTTGGTCGTTTGTGCCGTGATATATTCGTATTGGGATATTTTTAAAGGCAGCACCGTTATCGCTGTTACCACCGCCGCAAATTGGTACGCCTGCTGCAAAAATATCGCCATAACGTTCCAAAACATCCCAAGTGGCATAACCACCCATTGAAAGTCCTGTTACATAAATTCGGTTTTTGTCACACGAATATGTGGTTTGTATTTTTTGAAGTAAGTGCAATGCACTACCGAGTGTGCCTTTTTCATCACCGTAATTATTTCTATCCAAACGCCACCATTCATTTGTTTGGGGACAAATCAAAATACATTGCGACACAAAATCAGCGTTGTAATAAAGCAAATTTCTTATACCGTTAATTTGTGTTTTATTATCGGTGCCCATTTCGCCTGCACCATGTAAAAACAAAATTACAGGGTATTTTTTAGATACCGAATAATCCTTTGGCACATATAAGTTATACGGCAAAGTATTACCGTTTTTAGTGTCATAAAAAATATCCTTTTTAGGTGTAGCAACTGTAAAATCTATTTTAGTGTTGTAAATTTTGGCTACCTTTTCGGGACGAGACACAGTAGAAACTGCCGACTGTGTATTAGCGGGTTTGCTAATATTAGATGTTGAGCTTGTGTTATTTTGAGATTTAGAAGTTATTTGCTCACCATTAGAAGAAACAGTTGGTTGCGATGAAATATCTTTATTGTCTTTTTCAGTATTTTTACAACCGACAAAAGCAAATAACACACTAAGAACTAATATGAAAATTGTTATTATTTTTTTCACAAGCCTAACTCCTTACAAAAATAAACATAAACGCCCGCTGTCCATCCAAGCATTTTTGGTGCTTGGTATTCGGCATTTACATTTCCGGCTGTATTACCGTTGTATTTTTCCCATAAATTGCCTGTTTTTGCAAAGTTTTTCTCAATAAGCTTTACATACTTATCAGCAACACGTTTTGAGTCTTCAAAATATCCATAATTTATAAGAGCATTATACACAATGTACTGAATAGGCGCCCATATATTAGGATAATCCCATTGGCAGTTCCAAGCAGGATTTTTTTCACCTGCACTAATACCATATTTAAGTTCGAACCTTGAAAGAACTTTTAGGGTTGATTGTGCCTGCTCCTTAGTAGCTAAACCTGTGAACGACGGATAAAACACTGCCGCCGATGCATAGTTTGAAAACTCTTTAGTATAGGGATTATAATCCTTAAATATACCCTCGTCCTCTTTCCAAAGCACTTGCATTTTAGTTTTGCGTTCTTCTGCTCTTGCTTCCCAAATTTCTTCTTCACCATTTTCAAGAATAGATGAAAAATAATACATATTCTCCTCTACCCCGTAAAGCAAGGAATTGAGGCAAACTGGATTAAATTCGTGCGTTTTTTCGAGAAAACGTGAGTTGCAATCCCAACCGCTTTCACAAAAGGAACTGATTGCCAAATAAACATCTTGCTTTATTTCATTAGTAAGTTTTTCGGGCTTATATCCCATACGCGAAAGACCATATTCAACAATTCTATCTATATTATCGGGTTCAATATCGTATCCTGTATAACCATTAAGTCCATTAAAAAGCACCCGTTTTTCTTGCCAAAAGGTATATTCTTTTTTTAGGATACTATATGCCATCCTTAACCACGCTTTATCTCCCGTTGCGGCAAAAATCTCCCTTACCATTTGTGATAAAAATGGTGGCTGCGAACGGTTAAGATAATAAGTGCGATTTCCATTAGGCATGAAACCAAACTTTTTAATCAAGTAAAGCATATTATCGACATTATTTTTTGCAAGTTCAATATTGCCTACAGCCAAAAGACCCACGTTGGTAAAATAAGTGTCCCAATAATACATTTCCTGAAATCTCTCCGATACACAGGGGACAGTATATCTATATGGCAAGCCAATAAGTGTGCCCTCATCTTTAGGATTATATCTTATTGTTTTTGGGGAATTTTCTTTAATATAATTTTCGATTTCAACGTTCATGCTTATCACTTGTAAATTTGAGTGCTGTTTCAGCAAATTTAAATAAATCAATTTCCTTAGGAACATTACTATAAGCAGTATTACTTCTCGCCCACTGCCATTCCCAAGGGAACCAGCTGATTTTATCTGCAAAAGGTTTGCCTTCAAGTTCGTTTATGCGGTCGTTTATCCAACGCTCCCAACGGGGTTTATAAAAGTCTTTAATAAGACCCGACCATTGACGATTAGAATAGTCCCTGATACCGCCAATTTCGCATTGATTATAAGCGCCCCAAGTTGTGATAATTGTCTTTGCATTTTGTTCATATAACTTTTTGGAGAAATCATCGGTATTAAGAGCTAATGCTTTTGCCTGCTCTACCCAACGACCCAAAAGGTAATATTCGCTACCCGACAAAATTTCATCCATAAGGTCAGCAATTTTTAAAAATTCTTCCGCTTTAAGTTTAAATTTTTCTAAATTCTTATTGTTGAAGGCATCTGCCATTTCTAAATGAACGTCTTGTGCGGTATTAGATAAAACCTGCTGTAAAACAGTTATTAAATCATATTTATATCCTTCGCTATCTTTAAGTAAGTCATAATCCTCTAAAAGAAGCTCAGCAGCTTTTAGAAGTTCTTTTTTATCATAACTTATTACAGCATTGCCCCAAGAAGATGCAGGCTTACTAACTAGCCCTGGACGTGCATTTACAATAGATTCGGGCGCACCCTGACCTAAATTATTAAGTTCACCCTTATAAACAGTATTAATAAATATTTCCCACGCTTTATTTGCCGCTTCACTTTTTGCGCCATAACGTCTTTGGGCATAATCGCTTGTCCAAGTTTCAAGTTTTATAGGAAGCATTTCGCTATCTGCATCGTCACGCCAAATAGAATCAAACAAAAAGTCATACAAAACAGGGTTATTAAAGCTTGCTTCGGGGGTTATACCAATACCCGCTATACTCTTGCAATTATTAAACGCTTCGGGTATCCAGTTAGCAAGATTATCTAAATGCCCGTGCATTCCCAAACGGCCGCCAAAATTATTGAGCATACAAAATACCCAAGGGGTATTATCGAATTCGGGTGAATAGCCGTGCTCGGGATTTTGACTGTGACCGTTTTTGTAATTTGGAATTTTTTCGGCATACAAATCCAAAATTAGTGCGTGTTGTTTTCCGTTTTCGATGTCATCAAGACCTCTTAAGAGTTCAGATGTAGGATTATTTTGCCAAGACTGTATAATCCATACCGCTTTGCTATTATTTTTAAGCATTGCGCCAAGAACTTCTTTAGATATTTCACGTGGTTTCATATCACCTGTATTTCCACCCTCATGGAATGGGTCGGTAGCAAAGTAAATACTATAATCGCCGTAAACCTCACGCTGTGCTTTATAAAATTTTTCAGCATAGTCACGAAAAACAGGCGAAGTTGTGCGAAGCATTGTGGGTCGTTCAAAAGAGCCCCATGTGCCCTGCAAAATAACATCGGCGTTTTCATCGTGCTTGCAAATATTATTAGGCACCATTCCGCTATAACCCTGCAACACAGGATAGATACCCAATTTGCGCATTTTAAGATGGTTTTTGCGGGCAAGCTCGGTACGGTCAACAAACCAACTGTCGTGCACAGGACCGCCAAATCCCGATAAATTAGCCATATATGCCCAAGCATAATATGCAGGGCCTGCAATAAATCTTTTAATTTCTTCGTGTTCATAGCCAATTTCGGTTAAGAATCTGCGCCATACCTCTTCCTGAGCGGTGGCATCAAGCACAACATTAACGCCGTTAAGTGCTAACCAATCAAGCTCATCCTGCCACTCTTTTTCGCCCCAGAAAGCCATTGAATAAGAAAGCGTGCAATAGTTATAAGAATATCTTACTCTGCCCTTTGTTTCCTTGTGAACAATATTTTCTACAGGAACAATACTATCAGGCATTTTTGCTTGGTCGCCAACCTGACTAATATTTACTTTACAGTAATATTTTAAATAATGGTTAAGACCAACACAAAGCGATACACCATTATTGCCCTTAACATTAACCTTGTTATCAACAAAGGATACTTCAAAATAATCGTAGTCATTACCTTTAGGATTATTAGCAAGTTCAAAAGAAAACCAATTTTTATATTCAGCACCTAAACGTCTTTCTATAATGCCGTAAACCTCGTTATATGTATCAAGCTCGGTTACATCTATGTTATATTTGCTGTCCTTAAAATCGACAACCGAAATTTCGGGACGACTAATCACAGGTGTGTTGCTTTTAACACCTGTAAACTTAACATCATCCAATAACGCCTCGACATAAGATGAATTATATTCAATATAAACCCTTATAATGCGTGCTTCACGGCCATTTGCTTTATAAACATCGCCCGTTGTGAAATCACAGGGCTTGTCATCTTGCTTTGAAGCCAAAAGTTCGAAATCTCTACCGTCTAAACTTGTAAAAACCGAATAATGCGAATATCCCTCTTTGCTCGTAAATACCGACACAGTATCAAGATAATAATTCTCATCCATAACTGTATCAAAATGCATAGGATAATAATTGGTAATTTCTTCTTTGAGTTCTTCGTAAAGTTCGATTTCCTCTTTGACTACAGCTGAATCGGGTACAGTAACAAAAACGTGTGATGCTGCAACAGGCACGTCTAATGTAATTTTAACTGTGTCACTATCCCCTATTTTTGCAGTTCCAAACAGAATCAAATCAGATAATACAGCGTTAAGAGCATACTTAACCGTTATTTCCTGCCCTTTATATGCTTCAAAACCCTCTTTTAAAATCACTTTAACTTCAATAACGTCACGGTTGTTATTAAATTGATAACCCGTTGTATCTCCGTTTTGTGTTTCTATATACCAACGTAATCTATCTACCATTTAAATCACCTATGTTTAAATTTTACACTCTATCCAAACAATCCCCATCGATAAATGAAGACCGCGGTTTTTCCACCTATAATATCAAATGTATGAAACTGTACTGATTTACCTATACTGCTAGCTAACATATTAATTTGTTTTTGCAAAGCCCGCTCATCTAATTCTTCAACAACTATTAAAGCATAATTATTATTATGCTTTTTATACGCTGTCAACGCCTTTTTATAAAAAGCATTGTTATTAAAGGATTTGATTTTTTCATCTATTTTCAAAAACAAACCTTCTTGTGAAATTGGGTATTCATCTTTGAAAAGCGGTATATTTTGTTGAAGTTCATCAGAAAAGCCGAATTGAAATCCCGGACCTATACCCAAATCGGTATTAGGTATCATATCACCATGCATGGCATCAGCATTATACCATTTTTCATTAACCTTAAAATAATTCCAAGTATGTCCTGTGTCCTTATCACTGTTGATATCACAAATCTTTTCAACACAAGGAATTCCAACCACATTACAAAGCAGCGAAAAAGCATTAGAATACCCGTCACACAGGGTTTTGCCCGTCACCAAAGCGTTATAAAGATATGGGTATACAACTTCACTACCCCAAGCATCATATTCCTCTCTTGAAAGTTCCTGATAATCAAAATATTCGATTATTGATACCATACGGTAAATTATTTCTGCCTTTTCGGCATCAGTACAGTTTTTGGGGATTTCTTTCGCCAATTTTTTTGCCTCATTAAGAGCTAGTAATTTATAATTCCAAAGGCTTTCAGAAAAATTGGAAATAGTTATATAATGCCCGTTAAAACCCCCATCTTTTATGGCAGATAAATCTTCAAATTTACCTATATTGTATTTTAGGTTTTGCTCTAAAAGAGGAGAATCAAGCGAAAGATAAATAAGAATTTTTTCTAAATTATCAGAATTTTCAACAAGCTTATTATCGACAAAAATATTGGTGTAACCGTTTTCCATTGCATATTCGAAAGCCATATACACAATTTTTTGCGAATCGTTCAGCTTTTCATAAAACATACTTGCCCGATAATTCGAACCGTAGTTTATAATGTTTTTTAATTCTTCTGTATTAAAAACAATTTTCTCGCTTTCTATTGGCGCACCTACAGAGAATGCAATATAACTGGATTTTGGAATAACGCAATAATCCAGCATATCGCACCCTGCGAATGAAGCCATTATAGTAATCGAAATAAGCAAGAAAATTAGTTTTTTATACATATTTAAAATTTAATAACAATTTGGTCTGAGTTTTTTAAATACTTTAAACCGCACTCTGGTTTATTACCAAAATGCATTTGACTTTTATTTAAATGTTTTTTCTCCAATTAAGTGCCATATCGATATTATTAAGCAAAACACCATCTGCACCCAATGCCAAACATTTTTCAAGACTTTCTATACTGCCGTCCATAGTAGAAAGCAACATTTCATTATAAGGTTCTCTCTTTAAATCACACGCCATAATAAATACTTTTGCATTTGGACATATTTTTTTAATGTCAGCGGGAGTAACTCTATTTAACCATTGTTCCCAAAGTCTAATAATTCCTGCACCGCCACGATTAAACTCTTCGGCATTACTTTCATTAGGTAAAAATGCCAAAATACGTTCGCTTGGCAAAAATTTCGCAAAACTTTCAAGCATAGGTATAGACATTACACCCGCAATAATCGGCAAGCCCGAGTTTGAAACATACTGTGCGAATTCCTCATCAAAATCAGTTAATTTAATATGTAACAAAATAGGTGTTGCTACATTATAACCGTTTTTCAGTTCCTCAAAAGTTAATAATTTTTGGCCGTTAGCTTC
>CAMFSU010000031.1 GCA_945983355.1 uncultured Clostridia bacterium
GTGCTTAAAAAAATATATAAGGGCATTAGCTTTTTGTTGTGCGCTTCAATTTTGTTTGGAAGTATTGTTTGTGCTGCCGAAACAACTGACACTGCAACACAAAACAATGATGCTTCAAGCGAAGTTGTAAGCGTTAAATCAGGCGACTATTATAATTACATAAAAGACTGCGCTTTAACTAATGCCGAAAAAGACATATCAGTATCTCTTAAAAATTTCACTGCCAAAGAGGCAAATGCCACTTTAAGTGATGGCGTAATTAACTGGAACGGTGAAGGGAAATTAACCTTCAAGGTAAATATTGAAAAAGCGGCCTTATACAATATAAAAGTTGTTTGGAAGCCACAAAATTCGGGTATTGACCCCCAATTTACGCTTGAATTAGATGGTAAGGTTCCTTTTTCTAATGCAGAACAAATTACCATTAAAAGAGACTGGAAAAATATTTCAGAAACACCACGAATAGATTACAGCGGTAACGAATACGCTCAAGAACAGGTAGAAACAGGGGAGTATATCACCTCTGTTTTACAGGATTATTCGGGTATTGTTAACGAACCTTATATTTTTGGATTTTCAAATGGTGAGCACACTATTACCTTTGTAAAGCCCGAACAAGAAATTTTAATTAAAGAAATTTCTTTGGTTGTTCCTGAAACAACTGTGAATTATGAAACTGTTTCAAAGGATTATGACCTTAAAGAAAATAATGCTGACATTATTTATATTCAGGGTGAACAAGCGGTTGTTAAAAATTCTAAATCTTTAATACCAAAAAGCAACAACAGTGATGCAGGTATGACACCTGCCAATGCTTATACAAGTAAAATTAACTATATCGGCGGTTCTTCTTGGCAAAGCCCCGGAAGTATGCTTACTTGGAACTTTAATGTTGAAAAATCGGGATACTATTATTTCGGTTTTAGATATAAGCAATCAGAGCTTGTGAATGGTGTTAGCTGGCGAAAACTGAAAATTGACGGACAAGTTCCGTTTGATGAAGCTTCGGGCTTTGGTTTCGATTTTGGCACAAGCTGGGAATATAAAACCCTTGGCGAAGATAATAAATCGCCTTATTATGTATGGCTTGAAGAGGGCCCACATACTTTATCTTTAGAAGTAACTGTTGGACCACAAAGCGAATTTGTAAAGCGTTTATCTGAAGTTGTTACCCGCCTTGGCGACGAATATATTAAAATCGTTATGATTACGGGCGAATCTCCTGACGTAAACCGTGACTATGAATTATTTAAACAAATTAAAGATTTTAATAAAACCTTAGAAGAATGCAGAGACTCTCTTGACAGCATTGCCGCTGATATGAAGAAAATGTCCGGCAGCAAAAGCACACAAAGTATTGCCGCTATTGAAAATATGTCACGTGTTCTTAAACAAATGTTAAGAAGTCCTTATACTGCACAACAATATGTTAAGGATTATTACAACAATTACACATCAGTAAGCTCATGGCTTTATGATATGACTAATATGCCGTTGGCACTTGACGAAATTCAAGTTGTACCTTATGGCGAAAAAATAGAAAACAAAAATCCAAATTTCTTTAGCTCTTTATGGTATGGTTTTGTGCGTCTTGCAATATCTTTCACACAAGATTATTCAATGACTAATGAAAAGGGTGCCGAAGAAAAAGAAATCACAATTTGGATAAACTGGGGTCAAGATCAAGCGATGGTATTAAATTCGCTTATTAAAGACTCTTTCACACCAAAAACTGGTATCAATGTTCGTATTGATGTTGTAAGTGCTTCCTTGATAAATGGTATTTTATCGGGTAATTTTCCTGATTTATCACTTCATTTAGCAAGAACTGAACCTGTAAACCTTGGTATTCGTGGCGCACTTGCTGATTTAACTCAGTTTGAAGACTGCGATGAGGTGTTACAGCGTTTCCAAACCACATCAGAAGAACCTTACAGATATGGCGATGCGCTTTATGCACTTCCTGACACTCAAAGCTATTTCCTTATGTATTATCGTAAAGATATTATGGAAAAATTGGGCCTTAGTGTACCAAAAACTTGGGAAGAATTTAAACACGCTGCAACTGTAATTCAAAGAAATAATATGAATGTGTATGTTCCTTATACACAAATCACAACAGCTACAACTGTTAATACTGGTATTGGTAGTTTGAATTTGCTTCCAACACTTATGTCTCAAAACGGACTTTCTTTATATAACAAAGAAAAAACCGCAACTGCCTTAAATTCTAAAGAGGCAATTGATGTTTTCGATTATTGGACAAATTTATATACTGAATACGGTTATTTGAAAGAAGCAGAATTCTATAACCGTTTCAGAGTCGGTGTGGTACCGTTAGGTATTGCCCCTCTCGCAACATATATGAACCTTTATTCTGCAGCGCCTGAAATTGCAGGCAGATGGTCGGTGGCTTTGGTACCGGCTTCAGAAAATGGCAACAGAACCATAGCAGGTGCGGGTACAGGTTGCGGTATTATTGAAAAATCTGAAAACAAGGATGAAGCTTGGGAATTCCTTAAATGGTGGACCTCGGCTGAAACTCAAACAAGATACAACAACAATGTTGAATCTTTACTTGGCATGATTGGTAGAACAACTACAGCAAACGTTGAAGCGTTCCAAAACCTTGCTTGGGACAGTGAACATCTTGAAGTTATGGAACAACAACGCTTGCAGGTTAGAGAAGTTCCTGAAGTGCCCGGAAGTTATTATTTATCACGCGCAATTGACCAAGCTTTCTGGACAGTTGTTAACGGTGAAAGCAACTCTAAGGATGCCCTTATGAAGTGGAGCCAAATTGCCGATGATGAAATCACAAGAAAAATTGAAGAATATAAGTAAGGGGGGAAGTAGAACATGGCTTTTAAACAAAAAAACACTTTGAAAATAAAAAAATTAGCGCCGGAAGGTTCTTTTAAAGAACAATTTCCAATGTTTGTAATGTTCGCTCCCTTTGCAATATTTTTTGTAATTTTCACAATTATACCAATTTTTTCTTCAATATTTTTCAGTTTCACTTCTTACGATATGATTTCTATCCCTAAGTTTGTGGGGCTTGAAAATTACAGAAGATTGATTACAAACGACGCAACATTTATGATTACCGTTAAAAACACTTTCATTTTTGCGGTGGTTTCGGGCCCGTTGGGCTTCCTTTTGGCGTTTTTGCTTGCTTGGCTTGTAAATGAATTTGAACCCAAGGTTAGAGCGTTGCTTTCATTTATGTTCTATGCACCTTCTTTGGTGGGTAACGCATACTTTATTTGGCAAGTAGCATTTAGCGGTGATAGCTATGGTTACATAAACAGTCTTTTAATTTCCATTGGTGTAATTACCGAACCTATTGTGTGGCTCAAAAACGCAACATACTTAATGCCGATTATTGTAATTGTGCAATTGTGGCAAAGCATGGGTGTTTCGTTCCTTGCTAACATTTCGGGTTTGCAAAATGTCAATCGCGAAATGTATGAAGCCGGTGCAATTGACGGCATTAGAAACCGTTGGCAAGAATTAAGATACATAACATTACCTGCAATGTCTAATATGTTGCTTTTCAGTGCTGTTATGCAAATTCAAAGCAGTTTCTCGGTAAGTGCTATTGCAATTACCTTGGCAGGTTATCCAAGTAAATCAAATGCTGTTGATACAATCGTATCATTGATGCAGGATATGGCTACAGTACGTTATGAATTGGGCTATGCTTCGGCTATTGCTGTTGTACTATTTATTATGATGGTTACAACAAGATTGATTGTCGGAAAAGTTCTTTCAGCTGTTCAGAAGTGAGGTGTTCGTTATTAATATCGTTAAAAAATTCAAAAATAGATTACCGTCAAAAAATAAAATGTCGGTTAGACGCTACACCCGTTCTAAATTTGGTGATTTCATTAACTTGTTGTTTTTGGTATGTGCAGGTCTTTTCACCATGCTACCATTAATATACGCGGTATGTACATCATTTAAGCCGTTGGATGAATTATTGATATTTCCGCCTCGTTTCTTCGTTAGAAGACCAACCTTGGGAAATTATCTCATCTTGCCGGACTTAATGTCTTCGCTTAAGGTTCCGCTTTCACGATATGTGTTTAACAGCTTATTTGTTAGTATTGTTTCTACGTTTTTCTATATAATTATTGCTACAATGGCGGCTTTCGTGTTGTCAAAAGCAAAATTCAAGGGTAGAAACGCAATGTTCTGGGTTGTACAATTTGCACTTATGTTTAACGCATACACGCTTGCAATTCCAAGATATTTGATTTTTTCAAAAATGCAAATTATAGATACATATTGGGTTTGTATTTTGCCACACTTGGCCTCAACGCTCGGTGTATTCTTGGCTAAGCAATATATCGAAGGATATATTCCCAACGCTTTGTTAGAAGCCGCAAAAATTGATGGCGCAAGTCATTACAGGGTTTTTTGGTCTATTCTCATCTTGACTTGTTTGGTATTTTGGGACTTTTTAAAGATATAAGTGGTATTGATTTGCGACCAAATATTATTGACTCGCCATTATCTTTCTGGTTGCCCTCCATTTTTGGTGTTGGCCTTCGTTCAGGTATACTTATTTATATCTACATTTAAAACACGCTCTAATGTTGCTATGGCGGGCACATTTGGTTATGAACTGGATTTAACAAAATTAAATGATGAAGAAATACAGTTTTTAGCCGCCGAAACAAAGGTTTATAATAAATATTCGGATTTAATCAGAAATGGTGATTATTATCGTTTAACCTCGAATGATGTAAGATATATCGGTTGGCAGTTTGTTTCAGCCGATAAAACTAATTCGTTGGCGGTGTTAGTTGAAAAAAACACCTCTATAGATTATAAACCCATTATTCAAAGGTTTTATGGTCTTGAAGAAAATATGATGTACCGTGTTATTATCGATGGTCAAGAACGGGAAAGTTTATATTCGGGAACTTCACTTATGCAAATCGGCTTGAATATTAGAACCATTAAGTATGAAGGCGACTCGACACGCATTGAAATTGTGGCTAAAAACGATTAAATTTAGGTGGAAATTTTATGAAGGAAACAATTAAATATCTTTCTTATGAAAAAGAAAAATCACCAATCAATATTTTAATGACCGGTGTTTCAATATGTGATAAGAATCATGCTTGTTTTCGCGAAAATCCCAAAATTGCTATAATTGAATATGTTTTTAGAGGCGAGGGCACATTGCTTATTAATAACAAGAAATTTGATGTTAAAGAGGGCGATGTTTATATATTACCTGCGGGTGTTACTCACGAGTATTATGCTAACCCACAAAACCCGTGGGCAAAATATTTTATGAATTTGTCCGGTGTTTTGCCCCATTCGCTTACTTCTAATTTTTCTTTAGACAATAAGTATGTTTTTCCGGCAGAGTCATTGAAAGATTTGTTTAAAGAAATAATTAAAATTTCGTTTAGTGATATTAATGATACTGAAAAACAGTTAAGAATTTCAAGCTTGTATTTTGAAATTTTGCATAGACTTTATTTATTAAACAAGAATGCTGAAAAAAGCAGCGAAGCCGTTTTTATGAAGCTTTATCTTGATGAAAACAGCGGACGAATAGTAAATAATACTGAACTTGCAAATCAAATTTATCGTTCACCTGACTATTGACTATTATAATGATAGATGTCGTCATACTCCTACAGGTTTATTCTTTTGGATTGATGATGCCGCAATTGGTGTTGACAACGACCCTTGTACTTATTACAGACCATACAGAAGTTCGGGCTCTATTCTACTTAATTGCTTTATGCATAAAGAACTTTTGGCTTTGTGTTATTTGGGCGATATCTTGGGCGAAGATGTTTTATCTTATAAAAAGCAAGCCGAAGATTTATGTCAGGCAATACGCACACATTGCTATGACGAAAAGGATGGTATGTATTGGTTAACAACAGCACCCTTTGTTATGCTTGAAAGTTCAACATCAGCCGAGCGGGTGAGTTCGTTTTCGGGGATAAGACCAACCGACAAAAGCAATGTGTCACAAGAAATTGTTTCTGCTTTTTCCATAATAGGACGGCGGTTTTCATCGACAGGAGCAATTGTGACGCTTTCAACACGGTCAACACCTGTGATATCAACAACGGTGTGTGAAAGTAAAAGCGGAATGTTGAAGTCATCAAGGCATTGTGCCTTATTACGAACAAGACCTGCAAGATACGGCATGATTTCAACAACGGCCTTAACCTTTGCGCCGTTTAATGACAAACGACGTGCCATAATCATACCAATGTCACCGCTACCGAGAATAACAACCTCTTTACCTACTTTGTGGCCGAAGATGTTGATAAGCTTTTGAGCAGTACCTGCTGAATAAATACCTGCAGGGCGACTGCCGGGAATAACAAGGTTTGCACGGGTGCGTTCACGACAACCCATAGCAAGTACAAGTGCACCAAAGTGGATGTTGATAATGCCTTCGCTGTTAACGCACACTAAGGTTTTTTCCTTAATGTTAAGGGCGGTAGTGTCAAGCATAAATTCAATGCCTGCTTCTTTTGCAAGTACAGCAAACTTTTCGGCATATTCAGGGCCGGTAAGTTCCTCACCAAAATATTGAAGACCAAAGCCTGCGTGGATGCATTGCTTAAGAATACCACCTAATCTGTTTTCGCGTTCGATTACGATGACATTTTCAGCGCCGTTTTTCTTTGCCGATATTGCAGCAGCTAAACCTGCGGGGCCGCCGCCAACAATAACGACTGAACAATTCAAGTCTTTCATAACAAAACCTCCTATTGCTTTTTAATTTACGAATTAAGTATACAACAATTTTTTGGTAAATTACCATTGTAATATTTGCTAATATGTTGTACAATATTGCTGTGAGGTGATTTATAATGTCTGGCGAATATAAAAAAGAATGTTATGATATTGATAAAAATATTAAAATACATTATTCACATGGGGTCAGAGAGGCCTCTTCAACTTTGGGTTTTTTGCATTATGATGAAGATTTAATTATAGAATTTTATCGTAAAGGGTATTCTTCTGTGCATATTGAAGGCAATATTTACAATATATCCGAAGGCGATGTTTTAATACTTAACCCTGACGAATTACATGTTACAATCAGAAGCGATGACTGTTATATGGAGAAGATAGTTTTACATGTTAATGAAGGTTTGTTATCGCAATTTGGTGTTGAAAGACTTGTCTTTTTTGAAAAAATATCTAAAAAAGAAAAGGGTAAAGGCAACCTTATTACCTCAAGTGCAGTAAGTGATTTTTCAATTGATGAAAACATTGAAAATTGTTTATACTTAGCAAAGGAAAATTCTTTAGAAAATCGGGTTTTACTCACCTGCAAAACCATTGAGCTGTTGTCAAAATTATCAAAGTTAATTGAAAAAGATGAAGAGGAAGTTATCAACACTTATACAAGCAATGACAGAGTAAACAAGATTATTGACTATATAAACAGGCACCATACTGAAGAAATAACGCTTGATTCACTTTCAAAGCACTTTCATTTTTCAAAATATTATATCTCTCACCTTTTTAAAGATTATGTAGGTATTTCTCCTTACGACTATTTGATAGCGCGCCGTTTGTATTGCTGTAACAACTTAATTCGCAGCAATCATACTATTAAGGAGGCCTCTCTTATGGTTGGATTCAATAATTATTCAAATTTTTACCGGCTGTATAAAAAATATTTTAAAATAACACCACAACAATTTAAGGAGCAAATAAAAATAGAACAGTAATGCAATTTGAAAAAACTATATATTTG
>CAMFSU010000032.1 GCA_945983355.1 uncultured Clostridia bacterium
GGCGGCGGTGTTACCGGTCAGGCGGGCGCTATCCGCCACGGTATTTCCCGCGCGCTTCTCCAGTCTGACGCGGAGCTCCGCCCCGAGCTTAAGAAAGCGGGCTTCCTCACACGCGATCCGCGTATGAAGGAGAGAAAGAAATACGGTCTCAAAGGCGCACGTCGTGCACCCCAATTCTCAAAGAGATAATCTGTATTATTTCAAATTTGCAGCACTCACGAAAGTGGGTGCTGTTTTTTGCACGCTTTGCTACATTGTTATATAAGAATTTTATATAATAATTCCTAATTATAATGTATTTTAATATAATTTTAATATTTAGTTAATAACTATTGCGAAAATGTGTGGTAATATGGTATAATAATATGAATAATTTTTTCACGGAGGTAAACTTATGATTGAAGTTTCCGGACTTAGTAAAAGATACGGCAATCACCTTGCGGTAAATGATGTATCGTTTAGCGTTGAAAAGGGTGAGGTTGTTGGTTTTCTCGGCCCAAACGGTGCGGGTAAGTCAACAATTATGAACATATTAACGGGCTATCTTTCCTTAACACAGGGCGAGGTTAAAATTGACGGCTTTGATGTTATGGAATATCCCGAAGAGGTGAAAAAGCGCATTGGCTATTTGCCTGAAATCCCACCCCTTTACATTGATATGAAGGTTAGCGAATACCTTGATTTTATATTCGACCTTAAAAAAGTTAAATTCCCTAAAAAAGCTCACATTAACGAGGTTATGAAGCTGGTTAAAATTGACCATGTTGCAAACCGACTTATTAAAAATCTTTCAAAGGGTTACCGTCAGCGTGTTGGCTTTGCGGGGGCACTTATCGGCAACCCCGATGTACTTATTTTGGACGAGCCCACCGTTGGTCTTGACCCCAAGCAGATTATTGAAATCAGAAATTTAATTGCACGTCTTGGCAAAAACCACACAATTATTTTATCGTCACACATCTTGTCTGAAATTCAGGCGGTGTGCAAACGAGTTATTATTATAAACAAGGGTCAAATCATTGCTGACGATACACCCGAAGTGCTTTCTGACCGCCTTTCAAATGACAAGTCAATCGTTGCGCGAATTATTTGCAGTGAAAAGGATATGCTTGAAACTCTTAAAACCGTTAAGGGTGTTAAGTCGGTTACTTCACTTGGCTGTAAGGAGCCAAATAGCGTTGACTTTTTAATTGAACCACAGGACAACTGCGATATTAGAGCGGATGTATTCGAGCGTGTTTCTTCACGCGGAAAAACACTTTTATCACTTCAAAGCAATAAAATTTCGCTTGAACAGGTATTTTTACGCCTTACTGAAGAGGCAAGTAACTATGAAGAAGCTCGCCGTTTGCTTGGCTTTAACGACGAAGAAAAGGAGGAAAATGAATAATGCTTGCAATTTTTAAAAGAGAATTTAAGGCCTTTTTCGCCACCCCTGTTGCATATATCATTTTAACCGCCTTTTATCTATTTTCGGGTTGGCGCTTTTCACTTTATTACGGTGCCGGCTATCCCGCAGTTGAAGGCATTATTATGGAGCTTGCCATTATAATTGTTTTCGTAACTCCGCTTTTAACAATGCGACTTATGAGTGAGGAGCGCCGCCAAAAAACCGACCAGGCATTGCTTACAGCGCCCGTTACCATTTTTGGCATTGTTTTCGGCAAGTTTTTAGCAGCGTTTTGCGTTTATGCGCTTGGCTTTTTGCCCACAATCATTTTCCAAATAATTGTAATGTCGCTTGTTGAAATAAGCATTTTGCCTTATCTTTATGCGCTTTTTGGTGCACTTTTGTTGGGTGCTGCCTTAATCTCAATTGGTATGTTTATTTCATCCTTAACCGAAAGTTCGGTTGTGTCGGCAATTTTAAATTTTGTAATAAATATTCTAATTATCTATTCTTCAAGCTTGGTTTCTTCTGTTTCAATTTCGTGGATAGTAACCGCTGTTGAAAAAATTGCCTTTGTAAACGCATTTAATAATTTCGGCACAACTGTTTTCTCAATTCCCGATATTTTCTATTTTATAAGTATAACTGCTGCTTTCCTTTTCTTAAGTGTTCGCTCACTTGAAAAGAGAAGATGGTCTTAAAAGGAGGTTTTTGAAAATGAATATTAAAGATTTAAAGCTTAAAAAATCTCCCAAAAAGCTTAAAAACAAAGCCCTTTTAAAGCGTGGTGGCTATGCAATGGCTATCACCGCCGCAGTTATGGCTGTTATCGTGGTTTTAAATGTTTTGCTTACCGTTTTGTCAGAACGCCTACCATTAGAATTTGATATGACGGCTGACCAAAAAAATTCAATCAGTGCCGAAAATATTGATTATATTAAAGGTATTGACAAAGAGGTTACAATTTCGGTTTGTGCTAAGGAAGATGAATATTTAACCTATATGTCAAGCTATGCGCCTGATATTTACGGTATTGACGGTGAATACAGTCCCTACTATAACCAAACTATTGCCCTTATCAATAGATATGATAACTATAATCAAAAAATTAAGGTTAAATATCTTGACACACAGGACACCAGCTTTTCTGAAATAACCTCGAAATATTCAAAGGAAAAGCTTAGCTTTGGTGATATTATTGTCAGCTGTGGTGAAGGCAAAAACGAACGCTATAAAATTGTAAATTTCCAAGATGTTTACGAGCTTAAGGCAAACGAACAATATGCAGCTTACGGTGTAGAATATTATTCTATAACAGGTAATAACATTGAAACTGCACTTACAAGCGCTATCGCTTATGCTACAAGCTCAAAGGATATCAAGGTTGCCTTTATTACAGGTCACTCGGCAGAAAACTATTATGATGATTATATCAATCTTTTAAAGACCAATAACTATGAGGTTGATATTATTTCAGATAGCATTTTAAGCAGCTTATCAAGTGAATATGATGCAGCATTTATCGTTGCCCCCACAAGTGATTTTATCGCAAGCGAGTTAGAGGTTTTGTCTAAATTCTTGGATAATGACGGTAAATATGACAAGGGCCTTGTGTTCTTTGCAGATGCCGCTGCACCTTATCTTAAAAATCTTTATTCCTTCCTTGCACAGTGGGGCATTGAAATAGGGGAAGGCATTGTGTTTGAAACAAATGCGCAAAACCATATGCCTGACGCACCGACAGTTTTGGGCTCTTACCCAATGACTGATGATGAAATTTTAAATAGCATCAGCATGTGTATTACAGGTTATAATTTGCCCATTAAAGCCGCTTTTGACAAAAAGGGCAAGATTACAACCACCTCGCTTATTTCAACACCTGATTCGGTTGTTGCAGCGCCTGTTGGCACATCAAACAGTTGGACCGGTGCCGACAAATATACGAAGCAGGCACTTTCAACCGTTATGCAAGCCAAGCGCTATGATTATGATGAAGACAACAATTTAATTGAAAATTATGTCTTTGCCTTTAGCAGTCTTGAATTTATTTATGGCGATTATAGCGAAATGGCATCTGTTTCAAATAAGGATATCGCTTTCCAAGTGGCTGAACGCGCAGTAGGTGCCGAAAAAACAGGCATTTCCTTTGTTTCAAAAACTATTGATAATCAAAGCTTTGGCGCATCTATAACCGAAAGCTCACGCAATGTAATGTCGGTTATATTTATTGGTATTATACCGATTTTGGTAATAGCCGCAGGCATATTTGTATATATCAGGAGAAAGAACTCATAATGAATAATTTTGACGAAAATCAAAATATAAATAATATCGAGCCCGAGGAAGAGTTTTCCACCGTATTTTCCGACCCGCTGGCGCACAAAACTGTTGCCGACGGCAAAAATGGAAATGGTAAAAAGCGTCTTCTTACCGTTGTTTCAGGGCTTTTGGCGGTGGCAATTTTAATTGGCGGTGTATTTGCAGTTGTAAAGCTTATTCCCAAAATGGATGATGAGGGTACTAGCTCAACAACACCCAAAATCACTGTTTTAGAAATGGCTGATAAAGACATTAAAAAGGTTACTCTTACAAATAAGAATGGTACATTCGTAATGAATAATACCGCCTCAAAGGGTGATGACGGCGAGGAAGAGTATTCGTGGTCTTTAAACGGATATAAGGATGCGGTGATTTCGCAATCTGCACTTTCTAATATAACCGCCAATGTTTTAAATATTTCGGCACTGCGTGAAATCACTTCAAAAACTGCTGCTGAATGCGGTCTTTCAAATCCACAGGTCAATGCCGAGGTTTTAAAAAGCGACGACACTGCTTTTTCGGTTCTTGTTGGCGATAAATCACCCGATAACAGCGGTGTTTATGTAAAGCTTTCAACGCAAGATAAAATTTATCTCGTACCGGGTGAAATTGACAAAAACCTTACTTTTACTGCTTTAGATTTGGCAAATACCGAAGCAATTGCTCCGATAACACTTGGAAGCAAGTATAGCGAATATATGGCAGATGGTAAGGTTGTAACATGTGACAAGCTTACCCTTACTGGCAAGAATTTTAGTGATGGCCTTGTCTTCACACAAAATACCGATAAGGATGTTTCGGGATATATACCATTTGTTATATCTTCACCCATTAACCGTATTGCAAACAATGTTGATTACGCGTTAGCACCATATAATTCGGGCATTGCGGTTTCGGGCGCTTATGCGCTTGATGCATCGGCTCAAACCCTTAATAGCTTAGGTTTCAATTCGCCCGATATCGCTTTAACCGCAAAGTTTGATGATTATTCTTACAGCTTTAAGTTTAAAAAGCAAGCTGATGGCGGATATGCTGTTTGGCATACCGGTTGTGAGTTGATTTTGAAGGTTGAAGACACTGCACTTGAACTATTTAAATGCGACACAATAAGCTTTTATTCGCCTTGGGTTTGCTTTGTTGCGATTGATGACCTTAATGGTATGAATGTCGTGGCCGACGGCAAGGAATATAAGTTTGATATTAAGGTTGATACAGCCGAGGATGCAAAGGAAAAATATGTTATAAACTATAATGGTAAAAAGCTTACGGCTGATATTTTCCAAGAATTTTACCTTTACTGTATATCTCTTGAAGCAAGTGATTTTATGACTGAAAATGTTAGCACCAAACCGGAATATGAGCTTACATTTAATTATAGCGCAAAGGGTAAAAAGGCAACGGTTGTTAAATTTTACCGTGTAAGCGCTACCAAATATCAATTTAGTGTTGGCGGTAAAATGCTGGGCAAGATAAATGCAAATGATGTAACCCGCATTTCGGATTATATTGAAGATGTAATAAACAATAAAGAAATTACATTGTCTTAAAAACTAAAAAAACACCACAAAGCCAAAGCTTTGTGGTGTTTTAATTTTATTCGGTTTTGTCATCAAGGTCGGTGTTTATTTTAAAACCGCCCTCAAAGGTTTCGGAAAGGTCGGGCATTTCAGTACCCGGGATATCATCCAAAATGCTTTGCTTTTTAGGTTTTATAGTTTCTTCAATCCTTTGTGAAAGCTCGGCTTCAAGCCAATTTTCAAGCATTTCGTTCCCTTCGGGATAATCAACCTGCGGTGCATTTTTGCGGCTTATAAAAAGCCAAATAACAAGGTAAATCAGCATTATAAGTGCGGCACAAATTGTTATACCAAAACCTGTTATAAGACCCGGGGTTTCATAATCAAAACGAATGGTGCTTTCGCCCTCGGGTACCTCAACCGCCATAAAGCCGACATTTACCTTTTCAATTTCCATGGGCTTGCCGTTTACGGTGGCGCTCCAACCCTTGTCATAAGGGATAGAGAAGAACACAAGATTTGGTTTATCTCGGCTCACCGTTGCGGTAAAGCCGTTTTTATCGGTTTTAAATTCAGTAGCGGCAGTTTGGCTTAACTGCTGACAGTCATAGGTTAAATCCTCATCATTGATAGAAAGGGTAGTGCCGATTTCGTTATCAAAAGCATTGTCATAAATGGTTTCGATATCCTTCATTAAATGACCGTATTTTTTTATTTGCTCATCGGTTAAAAGCATACCTTTCAGCATCATACTAACACGGTTTTGGTTTGAATAATCTTCTAAAAACTCTTCGGTCAAATAATAATCATACGAAAAACCATAGGGTATATAATTATTGTTTTGATATACATAATAATTTCCGTCGGTTTTAAGATATGAAAAACCGTACATCAGAGGTTCGTTTGTGTCCTTATCAACAAAGGAATCTTGATTTTT
The DNA here is from genome assembly GCA_945983355.1 of uncultured Clostridia bacterium. GTDB lineage: Bacteria > Bacillota > Clostridia > Oscillospirales > Acutalibacteraceae > UBA737. The sequence goes on from CAMFSU010000032.1 coordinate 6,164, forward strand.
TTGGTTTAACAGGTATTTAACCGACAAAAAAGGTCTTAAAGAGGCATAATCGGTTTCGGGTCTGCTGCCAACACTTCGCTCAACGCCGATGTATTCGTAAAACTCCATAATAGAGGCGGGCACAACCGAATGGAAGCAGTTTATAGAGGAATACCCAAGATACATACCTGTGTTGTCAACACCGTCATAAACGTCAATTCTGAAATCGTCAGGGTCACCCTCTAAATCAACCTCGGCTTCGATTAGAGAATCAATCATCATATCTTTAACGGTGTGAGAGTGAAGCCGCCCTGTTGCAACATAAACATTGCCGTAAATTATGGTGACAACACATATTAGCGCAACCGCCAAGCGATAAAATGCTTTTTGATTTCGTTTTATGAGGCGTAAAAGTATGCCTAAAATTATAAGACTTATAATTGCGATGCCACAAGCCACCCAATAGCGAATGGTGTAGTTAAGTGTTTCACTTTCGGAATAAAGGCCGTAAATAATTTTGCCCTCGTCATTTTCTTGCGGGAAAAAGCCAATAACAAGCGAAACCGCAAGGGTAATGCCAAGCGTCCATTTATATCCGTCGCCCCAGTCGGCTTTTGCGTCTTCGGTCAGCATTGCAGTCACAAGACACATTAAAAGAATGGGCATATAAAACCAACGGGCATAATATGAGGAATTAAAAGCATAAAAAGCGCTGTTTAAAATGGGGACAAGCGCCATAAAAATGCAAATGCCAATCATTCGTTTAAGCCAATTTTTCTTTTTTGAGAAAAACCAAACAAACACGCCCGTCATACTGAAAAGTGGCAACCATCCGCCAAGGGATGACCATTTAACCTCAGCCCCTGGGAAGAAAACAGGACGGGCGGGGATATCAGGCGGAAAGAAAAAGCACTGCAAAATATTGCCGTAAATTTGCTCCTTGCCGTACATAAGGGCATTCCAACCCAATAGTGTATCCGTAATTCGTGAGTTTGCGGTAATGGCGCTTATAGACGGCAAAAGCAATACCGCTGACAGCAAAAGCCCCAAAACTGCCTCAAAAGCAAAGGCAATAAAGCGTGCAGGGGAAACGCTGACGGTTTTTGAAAATACCCTTACAAAGAAGTAAATAATTACAAAAACAACCATTCCGAAAAAGAAGAAATAGTTTGTAATGGCACAAAGCGCCACCATTAAAGCAAAGAAAAAGCGTTTGTTTTCGGTTAAAAACAGTTCAACCGATAATAAAAGAAGCGGAAAAACAATAAATGCCTCGTGAAAATGGTTAAAGAAAATGTTATAAACCGAAAAGCCCGAAAATGCATATAAAAGTGCGCCGATTTGTGCCGCACGTGGCGTTCTTGTAAAGCGGCGGATGTACAGGTATGCAGTTAGTGCACACAATGCAAACTTTAATATTAAAAGGGGAGCAATGAGATAAGGCACAAAAGCGTTTGGAAAGGGAATTGTCAGCCAAAAGAAAGGACTGCCCAAGAGGTAAAAGCTGTATGAGCCGATAAAGTTAGAGCCCAAATCAGTGCCGAAATCCCAAAAGAATTTACCGCTTTTAACCATTTCGTGACAATGCATATAAAATGGGATTTGTTGGGCATTAAAATCACCGTAAAAGGTGAAATATCCCTCGCTCATTATTATATATGGCACAAAAAGACAAGCGGCAGTAAAAAGTGCAATCAAAAAGGTTGAAAGCCGTTTTTCTTTTTGTGGCAAAAGTGCAGTTGTTTTCATTAGTGAAAAGTTCATTTTTGCCGTCCTTTTAAATTTAATATATATTATTATATCATTATAATAAACATTATTCAACTTAAAACTTGTAAAAATAATTATGGTATGTTATAATTATTTAGATTAAGTATCAAAGGCGGAATTATTATGTGTCAAAACACTCAAAATATCGAAAAAAAGCGTGTGCTTAGCTGCATCCAACCAAGCGGTATGCTAACTCTTGGTAACTATCTTGGCGCTTTAAAAAATTGGGTCAATATGCAGGATGAATTTGACTGCACCTTTGCGGTAGCGGATTTACACGCTATCACCGTGCGTCAGGATCCAGCAAAGCTTCGCCAACAAATTTATTCTACCTATGCGCTTTTATTGGCACTTGGCATAGACCCCGAAAAAAACACACTTTTTATTCAGTCACATGTGCCGCAGCACGCACAGCTTTCGTGGCTTTTATCTTGCAATACACAGTTTGGCGAAATGTCGCGTATGACACAGTTTAAGGATAAATCACTAAAACACGCCAACAATGTTAATGTCGGTCTTTTCTCCTACCCTGTGCTTATGGCGGCTGATATCTTACTTTATAAGCCCGATTTAGTACCCGTTGGTGCTGACCAAAAGCAACACCTTGAAATTGCCCGTGATATTGCAATTCGTTTTAATAATCTTTACGGTGATGTTTTCACCGTGCCTGAACCCTATATCGCAAAAACAGGCGCTCGTGTAATGTCACTTCAAGACCCATTTAAGAAAATGTCAAAATCTGATGAAAACTTAAATTCTTGGGTTGCAATTTTAGATGATAAGGACACTGTTATTCGCAAATTCAAACGCGCTGTTACCGATTCGTTGGGACAGGTTAAGTTTGGGGAAGAACAACCCGGTATTTCAAACCTTATAACCATTTATTCGGCAGTTACAGGCAAAAGCGTTGCCGAAATTGAAAAAGAGTTTGAAGGCAAGGGCTATGGCGACTTTAAATTGGCTGTTGGTGAATCTGTTGCAGATGCACTTGCCCCAATTAAAGCGGCTTATGATGAAATAATTAAAGACAAAAAAGCCCTTGAAGTGCTTTATAAAGAGGGCGCCCAAAAGGCAGAATATGTTGCCAGAAAAACCTACTTTAAGGCAATGAAAAAGGTTGGCTTTGTGGTATGATTTTTCCACTTGTTTCAAACGAAAAAACAGCCCTTACAGTTAAAAACTTTATAAAAGAGCAACGCATCCCACACGCTATACTTATTTTAGGGGATGGTGGTGTCGGCAAGCACACCTTGGCTGATTTTTTGGCAAAGGCCATTGTTTGCGGTAAAAGTGATGCCCCCTGTGATATGTGCGACAACTGCCGCTTGGCGGACTCGAAAAACCACCCCGATATAAGCACAGTAGCGCCTGAGGAAGATAAAAAAAGCATTGTAATTTCTCAAATTCGTGAGCTTCGCCAAGAAGCATTTGTAAAGCCCCACAAAACGCTTAAAAAGGTTTTTATAATTGACAAGGCCGACACTATGAACTCGGCTTCACAAAATGCGCTTTTAAAGGTGCTTGAAGAACCGCCCGAGGCCGTAATGTTTGTGCTTATCGCCGAAAACAAGGCGGCGTTTTTGGAAACGATAATTTCACGTTGTGTGGTTTTAAATCTCACCACGCCCGAATTTTCAAAGGCGACGGAGTATTTAAGTGAAAAAACTAAATACAACAACGAAGAAATTCGTGATGCTTTAGAAAAATCACAAAACAACATTGGTCGTGCTCTAACTCTCTTAAAGGGTAAGGGCAGTACTAAGGCCGAGCTTTCAGCGGTTGAGTTTTTAGATTTTCTTTATAAAAACGACCAATATAATATGCTTTTAACCCTTAACGCTTTTGCTAAAAAAAGGGTTGAGGTTGATGTTTTTTTAAAGGCGCTTAAAACGCAGATTACAAAAAGAATTAAAAATGATCCTAAAAGCCAATTTGCGAAACCGCTTTTGGCATTTTATAATGAAATTTACGGCTTCGAGCAGGCGCTTTTTACAAATATAAATTTGAATTTATTTTTCAGTAATATGGTTTGCACAGCCATACAAATTTTTTGGAGGAACAAATGACAGAGGTTATTTCCGTAAAATTTAAAGATAACGGTCGCTCTTACTATTTTTCACCCGACTCTAATCAGGTGAAGGTGGGGGATAAGGTTATCGTTGAAACACAAAACGGTAATGGATTTGGCATTGTCAGTGAAGCGAATTTTGAGGTGGAGGAAGAAAAAATTGTATCTCCACTTAAAAAAATGCTTCGCTTTGCCAATGAAAAGGATATAAAAAGGTTAGAAGAAAACAAGAAAAAAGAGCAAGAAGCATTTGTAATTTGTGAACAGCTTGTTGCACAGCATCAACTTGATATGAAGCTTGTCGAGGTTGAATATTCCTTCGACGGCACAAAAATTATTTTCTTCTTTACTTCTGACGGGCGTGTTGATTTTAGAGAACTTGTAAAAGATTTAGCAAGTAAATTCCACACTCGCATTGAACTTAGGCAAATCGGTGTAAGAGATGAAGCTAAAATGCTTGGCGGTATTGGCATTTGCGGTCAGCCATATTGCTGTAAGCAATTTTTAAGCGATTTTCAACCCGTTTCTATTAAAATGGCAAAGGAGCAAGGCCTTTCGCTTAACCCAACCAAAATTTCGGGTAGCTGTGGTCGTCTTATGTGTTGCCTTAAATACGAGCAGGACGCTTATGAATATCTTAATTCATTTACACCACACGTGGGCGCTACCGTTAAAACCGAAAATGGCACAGGTGTGGTTACCGATGTTAATTTAATTACGGGCAACCTTTATGTTAAACCGCTTGACAGTGATTTAATGCCCTTTAAAACCCATCGTGACAATGTTAAAGTTATAAATAACGGCAAAAAAAAGCCAAAAAGTGACAATTAACTGTAAAATTTTTGTTAATGCAATATTTATACTTGATTTTTATATGGTTTGTTGTTACAATAATATACAGTAAAAGCTATGGAGGTGTTTTTGATGGCTTATAAAATTACTGATGCTTGCATTAGCTGTGGCGCTTGCCAAGCAGGTTGCCCTGTTGATGCTATTTCTGAAGGTGCAGAACAATATGTGATTGATGCTGACGCTTGCATGGATTGTGGCGCTTGTCAAGCAGGTTGCCCTGTTGATGCTATCGTTGCGGAATAATCTTTATTTACATAAAGGTTAAAACACTGTGGAACTAACGCCTTTACTTTAAGTAAGGGCGTTTTTCTTACCCGACAGAAAGCTACAAATTTTTTTGTGCCCTTATTGTATAATTTTGAAAGGAGGGCAATCTATAATGGAAACAAAAACAATTACAACAAACAAAAAAGCGTTTTTTGAATATTTTGTGGTTGAAAGCTTTGAATGTGGAATTGCCCTTACCGGCACCGAAATTAAATCAATAAGACAGGGTGGCGTAAACCTTAAAGACGCTTGGTGCAGTGTGGATGATGGCGAAATGATTATTAAGCAGATGCACATAAGCCCCTACGAGCACGGCAACCGCTTTAATCAGCCACCAGCTAGAAACCGCAAACTTTTAATGCACAAGCGTGAAATTATGCGGCTTTTAGGTGCAGTAAAGCAAGACGGTATGGCACTTGTGCCATTGTCCCTTTATTTTAAGGGTTCACTTGTAAAGGTGCAGTTGGGGCTTTGCAAGGGTAAAAAGCTTCACGACAAGCGTGAGGTTGCGGCAAAGCGTGATGCAAACCGCACAATTGACCGCGCACTGAAAGAACAAAATCGTTAAATTGGTTCCGCTTGCGGAACACATTACTTCTTACCTATTCACTATTACCTATTACTTCAATATCTGGGTGTGTAAAGGTTTCGACAGGGATTTTGAAGTATTGGCAGCGAGCAGTGGCGCAAAACCACTTTAAAATTTGCATTAAAAATTAACTAACAACAATAAAGTTGCTTTAGCTGCCTAATTAGGCGGCTCATCCGAACTCGAACTACCGCGGTCGAGGTAGGGTGTCATTTTAGCGGTGAACGTGAACGGTGGGCTTCTCCACCTGCCGTCACGAAGTAGGAGATACTGATTACAGCAGTCCGACATTCGACGGCTGTAAAAGGGAATGTAAAGATATGTCTGCGCTCGGAGATACCGGTATGAATAAATTTTTGGACAGGAGTTCGATTCTCCTCACATCCACCAAAAACGAGCACTCCACTTTTGTGGGGTGTTCGTTTTTCTTTTTTGGAGAATCGAACTCGAGAGAGTCTGAACGCAAAAAAAGTTGCCGGTGGCAAGTTTTTTAGTTCAGAGCGGTGAAGTCGGGTACCGAAGACAAAGTCTTGGGTCGACGAGCCATAAGTATGCAAGCGAAGCGATGCAGACGGTCGACTCCTCACATCCACCAAAAACGAGCACTCCACTTTTGTGGGGTGTTCATTTTTTCGATATTTTCTAGAAATTCCGCATTATAACCCTTTTCCTACTAAATCTCTAATTTACATATTATTACATCAAATTCAATGTTTGTGGAAATCCGTATTGATAATTATGAAAAACATTGATATAATGGGAATATAAGCGAAAAAGAGGGGTATAATTATGCATAATAAAAATTGTAAAGGACTTTCTGTAATAATTCCCGTTTATAATAGCGAAAAGTATTTAGCAAATTGTTTGGATAGCATTATAAATCAAGAATATAAGAATTTAGAAATTATTTGCGTAAACGATGGCTCGACTGATTCGAGTGCAAAAATTTTAGATGATTATGCGAACAAAGACGACAGAATAGTTGTTGTACATAATGAAAACAAGGGCGCAGCGGCAGCAAGAAATTGCGGTATTGAAAAAGCTACAATGCCGTATATTGCCTTTGTTGATTCAGATGATACAATAGATTCTAAAATGTATTCAGAAATGATTAGAGAAATTTCTGAAAAAAATTTAGATTGTGTTTGCTCTAATTATAAAAAAGTATTTGCAGATGGTACGAATAAAGTTATTGAATCAAGATTTGATAACAGCGTATTATACAATGAAGAAATAGTAAAGGGCTTAATTGGCTTTAAGGATTTAAATAATAATTGTTTATCATCACTTTGGAATAAAATTTTTAAATTGGAAATTTTAAATAAAAATCAAATACGAATAAATGAAAAACGTTCACATGGTGAGGATTGGTTGTTTTGTATTGAATATTATGCCGTAATTAGTTCGATTGGATTTTTAGAAGGGGATTTTTATAATTACATTTTCAGACAAAACTCTTTGGTTTCAAAACCTCGAAATAATGTTTTCGAATTAGCTATAGAAACAAGTCGGCGCTTTAAGGTACTTTTTCCTGACTTTGAATGGCAAAGCGAAAGAATTATTTTTGAAGAAAATAATAGACCTATTGAAACTGCGTTATATTATCGTAAAATGTTTAATAAGCGTGAAGGTGACAAATTGCTTAATCAAATTTTTTCAATATGCAAAGTGGAAAATTATTATTTTGAAAATAATAATTTAAATAAAACACAGAAAAAGCTAAAAATTGCATTAGAAAAGAATGATGTTAAAGGGTTTGTAAAAGTACTTAAACATATCACTTTTAAGGACTATGTTATTTATAAATTGAAAATGCTAATAAAACGGATTGTTAGAATATGAAACTAAAAGGACTAAGGAAGTAGTTACCTTAGTCCTTTATTTT
>CAMFSU010000033.1 GCA_945983355.1 uncultured Clostridia bacterium
ATATCTTATTTACAAAGTAAAATAAGTTAGATAAAATATTATATTACAATAATATTTTATAGTGAGGAATGTGTATGCTAACTGATTGGATTATTGAAAAAAATAATTTTGAAGGTTCTGACATTGAAAAACACGGCAGTAAGTTTTTACTTGGCAACGGGTTTATGGGGTATAGAGGCACTATGGAAGAATACAGTGCCCAGCAGCTTGTTGCAGTTAACCTTGCAGGTTTTTTTGATTTGGCAGACGGCAGTAATTGGCGTGAATCTGTAAATGCGCCAAATCCGTTATACACGGTGGTTGCTGTTAACGGGACAGACCTTAACCTTAGTGAACTTACACCTGTTTCTCATTCTCAAAAATTGGATATCAAAAATGGCATACATACACGTGAAACAGTTTTTTCTGTTTTTGGGGTTAATGTTACAATTAAGGCCGAGCGTTTTTTAAGCATGTCATCAGAAAATATAATGGCACTAAAATATTCAATATCGGCTGACAATGATGTTGAGCTTACCATTAGAACCGGTATTGATAAAAATGTTTGGAACATTTCGGGCAATCATTTAAATTATGTTAGTGAAAGCTCATTTGATAATAAGCACATTCTTAATTGCGAAACGGTTCAATTAAAAAATAAACTTAACATTTATGAAACTGTTATCGGTTTAGAAGATATAAAAAACGACAATCTTTTACATATTTCAACTGTTAAATTACAAGCAAATACTCAATTTGAATTTGTTAAATTTGGCGGTGTTTATCACAGCGAAGGTATTATAAATGCCGAGGAAAGCTTTAATGCTGCTGTGGAAATTGGGTATGAAAAATTAAAGGCGGCACACTGTCTTGTTTGGGAAGAAGTGTGGAAAAACAGCGATGTTGTTATTGAGGGTGATGATGAAGCACAATTAGCGCTTCGTTACAGTATTTACCACTTGTGCAGCATTGCACCGCATAATACTGATAAATGCGGCATACCTGCACGTGGGCTTTCGGGTCAGGTATATAAGGGTGCGGCATTTTGGGACACCGAAATGTTTATGCTGCCTTTCTTTCAGTTTACTGATGCCAAAGCGGCACGAAACCTTTTAAAATACAGGGTTAATACTGTTGAAGGCGCAAAAAGAAAAGCCAAAGAATTTGGGTATGAGGGTGCGTTCTTTGCGTGGGAAAGCCAAGAAACCGGCGACGATGCTTGTACGCTGTTTAATGTTACTGACATTTTTACAAACAGACCGCAAAGAACTTACTTTAAGGATAAGCAAATTCACGTATCTGGCGATATTGTTTTTGCTATGTGGGATTATTGTAGAACAACAGGTGATTACACTATATTGGTTGACGGCGGTTTGGATTTAATGTATGAATGTTTATGGTTTTACTACACATATTCATCGTTTAAGCCATATAAAAATCGTTACGAGCTTTTGGATGTTGTCGGTCCTGATGAATATCATGAACGAGTAGGCAATAATGCATTTACAAACATTATGGTAAAGCACGCAGCGGATATTTTTGTACAGGCAATTGAGGTTGTAAAGGCAAATTATCCGCAAACCTTTAAGGTATTTAACAAAGATTTAACCTGGGCCTATGACTTTTCTGAAAAGCTATATGTTCCGCAACCGGATGACCGTGGTATAATCGAACAATTTGACGGGTATTTTGGCCTTGAAGATGTTACACCTGAAGTTTTAAAAACCCGCGAATTAAAGGAAAACGAGTATTGGGGCGGTCATGGACTGGCATCTGAAACAATGACATTAAAGCAGGCCGATGTTATAATGATGCTTAATGTTTTCAGAAACGAATATTCTGCCGAAATTAAAAAAGCCAATTGGCAGTTTTACGAACCTTATACAGAACATGGCTCAAGTCTTTCGGCCTGTGCATACGCCATTGTAGCTGCAGAAATAGGTGATACCGACTGGGCTTACAAATATTTTATGAAAACTGCAAGTGTTGACCTTACGGGAAACACCAAACAATATTTGGGCTCTTTATATATTGGTGGCACACATCCTGCCGCTAATGGTGGGGCTTGGAATACTGCAATATTTGGTTTTGCAGGTGTCAGTTTTACTAATGATGTTTTAGATATTTCACCGCGTTTGCCAAAAAATTGGAAAAAGCTTTCATTTAAGCTTAATTGGAAGGGTGAAGCACTTACAATTACAATATCTCAAAATGTTGTTGAAATAGATGGTGTAAAAAATACTAAAGTGACAGTTTATGGAAAGGAATTAAAAAAATGTGTTTAAAAGCTTTAATCTTTGATTTAGACGGTGTTTTAACCGATACGGCAAAATATCACTATCTTGCTTGGAAAAAACTTGCCGACGAGTTAGGATATTATTTTGATGAAGATATAAACGAACTTTTAAAGGGCGTTTCACGCATAAATTCCTTTGAAATAATTTTAGAAAAAAATAATGCAACAAATAAATTTACGGATTTAGAAAAAGAAACATTGGCCAACAAAAAGAACGAATATTATAAAGAAATGATTGAACAGTTAACCCCGAACGATATTCTTGAAGGCATTGTTCCTTTTATAAACGAAGCCAGAAGCAACGGCGTAAAATGTGCGGTAGCTTCAATCAGTAAAAATGCAAGCAGAGTATTAGAACTTTTAAAAATTTCTGATATGTTTGATTATATTGCTGATGCTGCACTTGTTAAAAACCCAAAACCCGACCCTGAAATTTTCTTAACTTGTGCCGAACAATTGGGCTTTAAGCCATCAGAATGTGTTGGTATTGAAGATGCTCAGGCGGGAATAGAATCTATACACGCGGCAGGAATGTTGTCGGTTGGTATAAATGTTACAGTAACCTCTATAATGCCTGATATTGTTTTAAAATCGACAAGCGAACTTGATTTCAAACAAATTTCAGAAAAATTTTAAGCCATAATTAAGGGTGTGATTTTTATGCGTACATATGAAGATATTTTAAATACAAGTGAAAACAGACAAGCACCAAGATGTCATTATATTCCAAAGGGCGTATCAACATACACGCTTTTAAATGGTGAGTGGGATTTTGCTTATTTTGACCGTGATTTTGATATGCCCGAAAAAATTGAAAAATGGGACAAAATTACAGTGCCATCCTGTTGGCAATTGAAAGGGTATGAAAATCCCAATTACACCAATGTCAACTATCCGTATCCTGTAGACCCACCTTTTGTGCCGGATGATAACCCGTGTGGTGTTTATAAGCGTGAGTTTACAATTAAAAACCTAAAAGACAAATATTATATCGTTTTTGAGGGTGTATCTTCGTGCGCTTTTTTATACATAAACGATAATTATGTTGGTTTTACACAAGGCAGTCGTTTACAGGCCGAATTTGATATTACTGACTTTTTGAAAGAGGGAAGTAATACCATTACCGTTAAGGTTTTAAAATGGTGTGTGGGCAGTTATCTCGAAGACCAAGACGCTTTTAGATATAACGGTATTTTTAGAGATATTTATATTTTAAATCGCCCCAAAGACCATATAAAAGATATTGAAATTTTGTCTGATGATAAAGCTTTCAATATTAAGGTTGATAAAAAAGCCAACCTTAAAATTATTGATAGCGGCGTTATTATTTGTGAAGAAGAAATCGACAAAGAATTTACTTTTGCGCCACAAAATCCAATTCTTTGGAATGCCGAAAAACCATATCTTTATGACCTTTGTTTTGAACGCGATGGCGAAATAATTGAATTTAAAGCGGGCCTTCGCAAGATTGAAGTTTCAAAAGATTATGCTTTGTTAATTAATGGTGTTCCCGTTAAATTGCATGGTGTTAACCACCATGATACAAGCAAATTTAATGGTTGGTGCCAAACAGAAGAGGAACTTCGCCGTGATTTAGAGTTAATGAAGGAACTTAACATAAACTGTGTTAGAACCGCACATTATCCACCACACCCAAGATTTATTGAAATGTGCGATGAAATGGGATTTTATGTTATTTGTGAAACCGACATTGAAACACATGGTTTTTTGCGTCGTTTGCCAAATGTTGAATATAAATTTGATATGGAAGATGAACTTTGGCCCGGTACTAACCCCGTTTGGCTTAAAGAACATATTGAACGAATGGAAAGAATGGTTGAAATGTTTAAAAACCATTCAAGCATTATATTTTGGTCAACCGGTAATGAAAGCGGTCACGGCCCAAATCATTTAAAAATGGTTGAATGGACAAGAAACCGCGATAAAACACGCCTTGTTCATTGTGAAGATGCTTCACGCAAGGGTGAGGTTGCTAATGCTGACGTTTATTCAAGAATGTACAGTTCTACAAATTGGATTCAGGTTTTAGCAAATAACGAAGAGATTAACACCCCTGTTTTTCTTTGTGAATATGCACATGCTATGGGTAATGGCCCGGGTGATGTTTGGGATTATAATGAAACCTTTGACAAACACCCTAAACTTATTGGTGGTTGCATTTGGGAATGGGCAGACCACGTTGTAACTGTTGATGGTGTTGAAAAATACGGGGGTGATTTCGAGGGCGAAAAAACCCACGACAATAATTTCTGCTGTGACGGTCTTGTTTTTGCTGACCGAAGCTTTAAGGCGGGCACACTTGAAGCTAAAGCCGCATATCAACCAATTAAAACTAAATTTGAAAATGATGTTTTAACGGTTTACAATAGACTTGATTTTACAAATCTTAATGAATATAATTTCAGGTATGAAATTGCAGTTGATGGTGTTGTTAAAAGCGAAAACTCACTTGTTTTAGATGTGTTACCTCATACTGATACTCAAATAAACATTCCTTATGATAAGGTTGTTTGTAAATATGGTGCATTTCTTAATTGCTATTTAGAAATGCAGGGCAAAGAGGTTGCACACACCCAACATAAGTTAGATTTCGAATTAGAAAAATCAGAAAACAAACCGCTTGCCAACCTTAAAGAAGATAAATTTAATATTTACGCTTGTGGCGAAAATTTTGAATATATTTTTTCAAAGCATTATGGTAAATTTACAAGCATTAAGGTTAACGGTAAAGAACAAATTATTGACGGTTTTGACATTACATCTTACAGGGCACCAACCGACAACGACAAGGGCTTTAATGTGCGTTGGGCAAGGGTGAATATTTGGCAGGGTGAAAATATTGATTGCCAATTCACTAAGATTTACGACTGCCAAATTATTGATGGCAAAATAGTTGCAAATGGCTCTCTTGCAGGTGTGTCGCGTGTGCCGTATTTTAAATATTGTCAAACAATTGCAATCTATGAAAATGGCAAGATTGACTTTAATGTTAACGGCAAGGTTCGTGAGGATGCATTTTTCTTGCCAAGACTTGGGTATGAAATTGCTTTGCCTGAAACCACAAACGAGTTTACTTATTTTGCAAATGGACCGTATGAAAGCTATTGTGACCTTTGCCATGCTTCTATGGTTGGCTTATATCAAAGTAATACTGAAAACGAATATGTAAACTATGTTCGCCCGCAGGAGCACGGAAATCATAATTTCGCAAAAATGCTTAAAATAGGCGATTTGATATTTGTATCTGATAAAGAATTTGAATTTAATGTTTCGAAATATTCTACAAACGCTTTGTTAATTGCCGAGCATGTTGACGAATTAAAAACAGATGGAAAAACACATTTGAGAATTGATTACAAGGTTACCGGTATGGGCTCAGCAGCTTGTGGTCCAGGCCTTGCAGACGAATATAAATTAAATGATAAAGAAATTGACTTTGGTTTTTCTATTGTCTTAAATTAAAGGAATTTAAACCCGCCTTAAGCAGAAATAATTAAATTTCTGCTTAAGGTTGGTGCGTTTTATTGTAAGAAGGATTTTGTAATGATTAAGTTGTTTAATTACGCCATAAGTATTGGTGAAGAAATGCTGATTTCAGGCGCCGAGGTGCACCGAGTGGAAGAAAGTATAACACGCATGTGTAGGGCATTTGGCGCAGCCAGGACAGATGTTTTTATAATTACCAGCAGCATGGTCGTAACTATTCATACACCAAATGGTGAAACATATACACAAACTCGAAGAGTCATAAATTCAAGCACTAATTTTGAAAAATTGCATTTGTTAAATGATTTGTCAAGGAAAATTTGCCAAAAAGCCATGACCGAACAAGAAATTGAAGAAAAGTTTAACGAGGCAATTAACTGCAAGAAAAATTCGTTTTTTTTAGAATTTGTAAGCTGTGCAGCCATTGCCGGCGCATTTACTTTGTTTTTTGGCGGAAATTTGACCGAAGCAGCAATTTCTTTCTTTGTGGGTGCAATTGTAAAGCTTGGCATTCATTTTTGTGGCAAGATTACCCAAAGTAAAATTTTTGATAAATTTTTGGCCGCTACCATAGCGACCTCGTTGGCGTTTATTGCGGTTAAAATTGGATGGATAAGTTCTGTAGATATGATTATTATAGGAAATATAATGTCCTTAATTCCGGGTATTGGTTTAACCAATGCATTGCGTGATTTATTTACAGGCGACAGCATTTCCGGCCTTTTAAGGTTAATTGAAGCTGCTTTGATTGCACTTTCAATTGCGGCAGGGTATTTCTTGGTTGCTTTCTTGGGAGGATTTGCATTATGACAACAGCGGAAATTATTCAAATTTTATCGGGCTTTGTTGGCTCAATGGGCTTTGCTGTATTGTTTAACATTAGAGGGAAACGATTTGTTGCGGTTTCAATCGGTGGTTTGATTTCATGGCTATTATTTGTTATATTAAGTAAATTTATCAGTAACGAACCGACAAATTATTTTATTGTTGCCTGTGCGCTTTCTGCCTATTCTGAAATAATGGCAATATTATTAAAATCGCCGACAACAACCTTTATTACAACTGCGTTGGTTCCTCTAATTCCCGGTGGCTCGCTTTATTACACAATGGCATACGCTTTTCAGGGTAATATGACAACATTTTTGCAAAAAGGTATATATACTCTGCAATTAGCCGCTGCTTTGGCACTTGGAATTATTGTTTCTTCAACAATAACAAGAATAATACATAAAATAATTAAACAAAAAACAGGTCTTTTATAAAAGAAAAACAGCCTTAGAAAATTCTAAGGCTGTTTTTTAAATGAATCGTTTATAACGAATTATTTCATGCTATTTTCGTAAGATTCAATCATTTTCTTCAACGTGTGACCCGTACGACCTCTTAATTTCTGGAGCCATTTCTCCGTGCTTTTGCCTGTAAATATCTTGATTTCAAGCCTTGCAAGGTCATCTTCTTCCATAGTAACAAAGATCTTATCAATGTACTGAGCCACAAACTCGTTAGTAATCATACCTGTACTTGCGTCTCTGATCGCCGCCTCCAATCGAGACCTGACTTCACGCATATGCTTCTGATATTCTTCCTGGGTGAAAAGTTGTTCCTCAAGCTCTGCAAGTGCTTTTCTAGCTTCATCAATTTCGCGGTCGCAATTGTCTGTCATCGACTTAAAGTTAGCATTAGTAATAGAACCGGTTGTAACAAGCTCAAGCAGCTTGTTTTTCTTTTGCTCACCAAGTTCGATGATTCGTTTCTGTTCAGCTATCTGCTTGGATGCTTCATCATCATTTTCTAATGATTTGAACATCTCGGTATAAGTCTCAAGTAATGCCTCGACATCAACCTTAGTCTCGCTGAACACCTCAAACAGGATGGGTTTAATTTCATCTTCATATATTGGAAAAGAGGGGCAAGCATCAGCACCGTTATTAATCTTATTAGAACATACCCATTTGGAATTAATGGTTCCGTCCTTGCTCTTGGATTCTCTGCGATAGTAAGCAGCACCACAATGGGAACAGAAGAGCTTACCGGTAAGAAGGTTAGCATGGTTGCAAACGCCTTGGCGGTTCTTAACATCATCACTTCGACGACGCAGAACCTCGTTGGCCTTGTCCCACAATTCTTCTGACACAAGGGCAGGAACGATTTCACCGGTTTCATCCTTAAACATCACCCATTCCTCAGGGGGAAGGAATTTCTGTTTTTTGGTGAACATATCCACGATACGAACTTTATTACCTACATAGTAACCTTTGTATTTAGGATTAGAAATAATCCCCGACATCGTAGTGTGAGCTATCTTATTACCATTATAGTTACGATATCCTTGTTCATAGAAAAGCTTCTCAAGCTGCTTCATACTATACTCACCAGTAGCATAAAGTCTAAACAAGTCACGAACCATTGGAGCTTGGCTTTCATCTATGATTAGTCGCTTACCATCTTTTATATAACCGAATATACGACTATTACCAAGAACAACACCCGATTTGATAGCCTGCTGATGACCAAACTTAACACGAGATGAAAGCTTTCTAAGTTCATCCTGCGCTATCGACGACATGATAGTAAGTCTTAGCTCAGCATCTTCATCCAGAGTATTGATGTTATCGTTTTGAAAGAAAACGCCAACGCCTAGACCAAGAAGCTCTCTAGTGTATTGTAGAGAGTCTAAAGTATTACGAGCAAAACGAGAAATTTCTTTCGTTATGATAAGATCAAACATATCATCTTTAGCATCAGAAATCATCTCGTTAAAATGCTTTCTCTTCTTTGTAGAAATGCCGGAAAGACCTTCGTCTATGTAACCGGGTACAAAGGTCCAAGCTTTGTTTTTCTTAATAAAGTTCTCATAGTAAGCAATCTGGTTGTCAAGTGAATTGAGCTGCTCGTCCGTATCCGAAGAAACACGGGCATAGTAAGTTACCCTCAGGGGGATATCATATATTGATTTTGTACGCAACATCGTACGAATGCTTAATATATCCATAATTCCTTCCTTTCACAAAAGTTCGTTTTATCATTATCTATATATCGATTATATCGCAAACGACTCGAAAAAGCAATATTGAAATCGAACTTTGTAAAAGTTTCCTTCAATATATTATTAAATAGTTCCGCCGCGAGAGAGCTTCGCTTTTCTGTTCGCAATTTTTTCGACCATTTTCTTATATTCTTTTTCAGTTATAGTTCCGTTTTCAAAAAGATATCGATTAAAGTAATTTAACCAAAGATCTTCAGATAAACGAATCTCACGTTCTTCATCTAACAAAGCTCTCTTCACAACTTCACCTCTTTTCATATAAGATTAAAAATCAAAACTAAAACTTACCGCTAAGATATAATACAGTACATATCACTCAAATCTGTCACCTGAATAGAAAATTCTTCAAAATTTATTTTTGCCCCATCTGAAATCATCTATACAAAAGCCACCTAATGACAGCCCCCGATCTGCCAATAGTTTGATTTTCGAACGACCATATTTATTTTTGTTTTTTTACTCAAGATAACTAATAGTTCTTTTCTAGCAATCTCTTTTCTGTATATGTTAAAATGCTTTGAAAAAGCTTTTTAACATAAAATATTATTAATTTATATTATTACTTTATTATTATTAAAGTTTATTATTTGAACCAAATAAGCCCGGCAATCAAACAATTAGAATCTGATTACCGGACCCATTGGTTTAATATATGACTACCCCTAAAAACTAAAACCGGAAAACTTCGGATAACCTGAGGCTTCTGTTAGAGGTGGTTCTTCAATGTTAGCTGTATTATTAACTTGATTTGTATTAGAAACGAAATCGGAATACAATTTACTTAACATAGTGGTATCGAATTTGAAATAACGTTTTTTAGGCATGCCGTGGTATTTGATTTTAATAATACCGTAAGCTTCCAGTTCCTTACAGGCCATCAACTGTTGATGCTTGCTAAGACCGGTATTGTTATATATGTTTTCAACGGTACTGAAAAACCAACCGCCATCCTGCAGTTCATTTCTATCTTTCCAGTATGTATACTCGGTATATATCTCCGATAACATAACCGCTGTGTTCAAACTGAACCTCCTTATAAACGGACGAGGCAATCTGATAAAGTCATACTCAAACATTTTATCTAATTTATTTTTTATAATAATCGACATCCTTTCTATTGAGTGATTATGGTGGTACCGTGATGTTATTAAAATTTCGAAAACACGGTACCACCAATACTTTTACGATGAATAAGTGCTAAATTAAATGAATGAAAAAAGAGATAGCCGGGATAGACCCTTCTCCAAGTTCTCCTATGAAATAATAGAAGCACTCTTTCTGTCGTGAATAGTAGCCGCACTTATTCAAGTGCGGCTACTGCATATTGAAACGAGACACCTCTACACATTAGAATCGTTTTTGACCATCGTATTAAATCTTCTATAAACGATTTACGAGCAACAATTGCCCAACAACTCTCTCCGGCTCCTCGTCTCCCGAAACAGATAGTTTTCCGCAGCTGCAATCGAAGAAGAGTATATACGCTTTGCCAGCTCGCCCGCCACATCCTCATCTTTTGCAATGTATTCAAATAGAATACCGGCAATGCTTTTTCTTTGCAAACATCTAAACTGGTACAAAGGATCTCTTAAGACATATGCACTATAAACTTCAGTTGGAGCATCCATAGAAGGGATAGAACTATCTACCAATCGACTCTGACGATTAAATTCCGCCCACATTTCTACCAACTTATCGTAACGTATAAACAAACCGCTTTCCCTGTTTCCTTTAAGAATGAGCCGCATAAACTGCAATAGCTGTTGCTTTGAAAGTTTATAAACGAACTTATGAAGAAGCGTCCTGTCGCATTTTCTGTTCCCATATATAAGTTGTTTTTCAAAATAATCTACATCAAAATACTGTTTTATTAAAGCAATTCCTGTCTTCCTCAGATTTTCATCAACTGATGTTCCCGGCGTCAAATTTGCTTTCTTACGGGCATTATCCAAATTTTCTTGAAGTTTATGTAGAAAGGCCATTCGGTTTTTTCCAGGTCGAACAAACATTTCGTAATTTAATACCGCCGTATCAATATCATCACCGGAAATTGACGTGAATTCATTGTCCCCAAGAGACAAAGACACTCTTTTAATGGCCTCAACCATTTCCTCATAACTACCATAAGGAACAATTTCTTTATTTATAATCATTATTTTAATACTCCTCTCGTGTTTAAATATTATATTTTTTTACTTACGGGACTCCAGTTTGATCAAAAAACTAAAGTCCCATTATTTGTTATTAATTAAAACGTTGTATTGGAAAAATCCATTTTCCTTCTATCTTCCAATGTATCAAGCGGTTTGGAAGTTGTACGATTGTTCGTACTAAATCCATCGAACTTAGGTTCATCGGTTTTTCTCGCATCCCATCTAGGGAGACGCCACTGCTGGCTACGACTAAGACAGAACACCACGTTTGCCATCTTACTTCCGTTGTACATATTATGTTTAACACGTACAGCACCATCTTTACCAACCCATCTATCGTAGTGGGAAATATCGTGATCCTGTATCGCAAACGAATCGAAGAACATCCCGATACGCTGGTTGGTTTTTGCGCTATCATTAGGATCGAAAACAAGATAGTACCAAAGTTTACTATTGAATCCGGAAACCTCAAGGGTAATTTCAAAGCCTTCATTACCACTATTAAACAGTTTCTCTTCAACATTGGTAATCGTTACTCTGTGGTTGCCTTCGGGGATAAGGGCAAATGATCTTTCGGTATATTCTTCGGGGTTAAAATTCCAGTTTATCATGGTACATGACTCCTTTTTATATAATAAATTTTTAATAATGTTAATGTTAAGTGGGACACATAATATTCAGTTTTCAAAGAACGATTCAAACAACTAATGGATACTATCCGAACTTGTCGGGACTACTTTTCTTAATCACTTATCTCACTCCCTTCGGTTTGCTCTTGCTAGCATAGTCATTCTAAACCTTTTCGATACGGCACATCAGGATTGGCAATCCGTATTTTCATTTAAGTTCAATTTTCAACGTGCCAGTTCGTATATCTTTTTAAACTCATCCATCGAAACCATATACTTATCAACCGAGTTGGTTCGAAGCAAGTAAGAATAGATAGCGCAGGCTCTAGCTTGGCAGTTGACACCCTTTTTCTCATTAAACTCAATATCGGTGAAGATGTCATAATCAGACAGACAGTTAGAAACTTCGGGATGCTGTATGAGAGCACTGATGTAAATGAAATCATAAAAGAGAGATTTTGTTTCGAGAGGAATCTCAGTTCCGTTAAACATATAACCTCTTAAATTACCAACACTGTTCTCTCTCACGAACTTCTTAGCATCCAATGGAGCAAAATCCTTGACGAATTCAAAGCAATCACCGTTTTCGAAGACCTTACTGGAATGGAAGATGCTCTCAACCGGACGACCATCCAACTTTAAGTTGAAGGCACTCAATGCAACACCTAGCGGATTATATGACTTGGTGGATACCTCTAAAATCTTCAAAGTCGGAAACTGTTCCTGAACGGAAGAGTGAAACGACAACACATTCTTACACTTCTGAGAAAAAGCCAATCCTTTAACATAAGTAAAGGTAACAATCTCTTCATCAAACACCTTGTTCTCATTCACCTTAAAACACATTTTAGTAGCCATACCCATTTACCTCTTTTAATTTTTTTATTATCACCGGTGCACCTCAGCGACTAATATATTTATCTCATAAATCGCACCTTGAAATCAGGATTAGTAATCCGTATTTTTAGAAAAAACAAAAAAGCAAGTGATTTTTTCGATCACTTGCTTTTCTATTTATGTATTCAGTTTTTATTATGCTGCAGCAAACAGAACGGGAGCATTATTTTCACACAGTTCATCATCTATTGCGAAGGTATCATAGCACTGGTGGAGCAAAAAACTTTTTACAACCACATCGGTCATTATGCTCCTTGAAAAAAGATACCCAGCACTTTCCATTAGCTCCTCAGCTTCATCTATTGTTAGCTTGAGCCCCACACATAATCTTAAAACGTTTTCTCTTTTAACAACGGGGTACTTGCCACGTAGGATGGAAGAGAACGTATCTTGTTTCATAGATATCTTATCATAGATTTCTTTGTACTTCTTGAATCCTTTTTTATCAATGAATTTCTGTAACACCATAGGGAATGTTGAACTATATTCTATCGTGTGAACAAAGTTCGTTGAATTATCGGGTTCATTAAAAAGGTCGAGAGATATCGAACTGTTATTATCTTCATCACTAGGACTAAATGTTTCTGCAACAAAGGATTTAATACTTTGATAGAGCTGGGGGTTATTGACCCGATTCATAAATGTTTGATAGATCGAAATAACCTGGCTAGGCGCATACGGAGATTTCATTCCACGGAATAGACATTGATAGTCTCGAACTCGTTTATCAACGGCGATTTTGCTTCTGGCCACAAAACCGTTATTTTCTAACCGTCCCATCAGTTCGTTAAGTTGTTCGACAGTTATACTCTTCCAAGCATGCTCATACGAATATTTGCAAACTATATAATCTTCTTGAATCGTCCATTTGCTTGCCATAGCTATAGCCACTCCAAATACCATTTTTATAAAGTATACCATCAAAACATGAATAAATCCAGTATTAAAAGTAAGCTTTGCAAATATTGTACTAATTTTGAGAAAAAGGGGCTTACAAATGGCCCAAAACACGACATAATAAAAATATCAAAAGTGAGTTTAGTTTGTTTTGATACTGAAAGGAGCGAAATAATGGTTTATGGTTATTGCAGAGTAAGCACGAAGCATCAACGCATAACAAGGCAGATTACTAATATTACAGAACTTTATCCTAATGCCACACTCATTAAAGAATTCTATACCGGCACAACACAGAACCGGCCGTTATGGGACAAGCTTATGAAACAGATACGAACCGGAGATACTATCGTCTTTGATAGTGTATCTCGTATGTCCCGTAATGCTGAGGAAGGTTTTAAAGATTATAAGACCTTATATGAAGCTGGTATTAGTTTGGTATTCATCAACGAGCCACTAATCAACACGTCGATTTTTGATTCAACTAAAAACAACCTACTTCAAATTTCAGTACGGACAGGCAACGCTGCCATTGATGATTATTTTACCGGAAACGTTACTCTTATTAATAATCTTCTTATGGCTCTTGCGGAGGAACAAATTAAGTCGGCTTTCCTTCAATCAGAAAAGGAAGTTACCGATCTTCATACTCGAATTAGTCAGGGTATGCGTGAAAGTAAAAAGAACGGTAATAGGATCGGACTTGAGAAAGGAACAACGTTAGTTACTGAAAAATCAATTAAATGTAAAGAGATAATAAAAAAGCATGCCATCGAGTTCGGTGGCACACTATGCGACAAGGAGGTTATGACACTTTGTAAGATTTCCAGAAATTCATATTACAAGTACAAGCGAGAACTTAAGGAGGGGTTATAATGGGAGGAAATTTAGGAACAACAAAAACTTGGAAGGTTACATATTATCCCAAGGTGCCTAATGGCGGTGTGATGGGTGTTGCTTTGGTTGAAGCTGATACAAAGCATTGGGCCATGCATACTTTTCAGCAATTGTATGCCGGACAGTATCACACTATCGACAAGTGTGAAGAACTATTCAAATACTAAAAAGGAACTAGAAAGGTACTAATATGGAACTAAAACTAATTATGGATCTTGTTACTCAATGGAAAAACATTACTTGGGACGTTATTAATTTGCAAAACATCAGCATCTATAAACTGCAAGTCTTATCTATAGAAACTTATGAATTGCTGGATTTATATAAGGATAAAAATTATACACGAAAACAGTTTGCAGCTTTACTTTTAGAAATGCAGGAATTCAGTTGGTGGGTTGGTACGTTGCCCGACTCTCCGGTCCATGATAACTATCAACAAGTATATACATTGATACAGACATTAATCAAACACTACTTGGACGAGCCGATAGATCGTCAGCAAATAGAAACACTAATAGATGCAATTGAATTGGAGGTAATTTAATGGGCAACTTCATTGAAGAATTTTATTATGGTAATCTTGATCCCCAAGCACGTAGTACAAAGGAAAACAAAGCCGTGCAGAAACAGATGGAAGTGCTGATGCTAAACGAGGAATTTCTGACGGAGCAATTATCGGGTGAAAACAAGAAGAAATTTCTCGACTTTGTAAATGCGTGGAGCGTGATAAACGGCGAATCCAATCTCGACAGTTTTATGATGGGATTTCGCTTGGGAGCAAACTTTACATACGATACCTTCGTTGCCACAGACACCCCGTTTCAAGACTTGCTGAAGGAGTGAATGATATGCGTGATAAGAAGTATTACATAGCGCTTGATGATTTTGAACGGCGGGTGGTTGTAAACTTGCTTAAACGAAATGCG
Organism: uncultured Clostridia bacterium; assembly: GCA_945983355.1. Lineage (GTDB taxonomy): Bacteria > Bacillota > Clostridia > Oscillospirales > Acutalibacteraceae > UBA737. The sequence goes on from CAMFSU010000033.1 coordinate 15,228, forward strand.
AAACAACCTTATCACCAAAGGTAAGAACACTGATGCGGTGGATGAGGTTTTGCTGAAAATCATTGATGCAAAGCAAAAGAAATTCAAAGTAATCTACAAGGAGGCGTGATTATGGAAAAAGTTATTTATAATGAAAAGAACGGTCTATGGTACGAATTGCAAGGTGACTATTACATTCCTTGCTTGAATGCTCATGTACGGTAAGGAAGCAAG
>CAMFSU010000034.1 GCA_945983355.1 uncultured Clostridia bacterium
GAAATAAGAGTGTACCACTCGTTTCCGCAATCTTTGCATTTCCACCAAGCCTTACTGTTTGCAAAGGCTGTTACCATTGTAGGCAGCAACGGAAGATTTCTGTCAGACCATTCAGCAGCAATATCGGGATACTGTGAAGCAAGGTCATTGAATCCTGCAAGGACTTTATTATGTGAGCAGTATGGACAGCCTGTGCCGTTTACCGTTCTGCTTTTAACGCTTGCTTCCCATTCGTGTCCGTGTTTACATTTCCAAATAATCTTCTTATGAGAAGCGACAGATACCTCGGTAGGCTTTAATTTGTTCTTTTTAGACCACTCCTGAGCCAACAGGGGCTTCAATGTGGCTAAATCATTGATACCCTCTATTACTCTCGCTCCTGAGCATATCGGGCATTTCTCGCCCTTTGAACGAGCTTTGACGCTCGTTTCCCACTCGTGTCCGCAAGCACCTTTCCACCACACTCTTTTATTTGAACCGAAGGTTATCTTATCCGGCGTTAGCGGTAAGTTCTTCTCTGACCATTCAGGAATAAGCTCCGGATGAACGCTTGCTAAACTGCCCGTCATAGTACAACCACCCCTTCCTTTGTGATTATCCCAATTATATTGAGAAAATCGGGATTGGTGTAGTTTGCGAATAATAAGAAAGACCTTGGGAGAAAATATCTCTCAAGGTCAATAAGTGATTCCTCAGTTAGAATTTTATCTTTCCTGTCGGGCAATAAGAGTGGTTACACTATAATAAATCATCACTAAACCCGCACTTAAAATTGCCCCGCCAATAATATCAGTAATCCAATGAACACCGGATATCAACCTGCCAATTACCATAAAAGCAGTAAATGCAATTAAAGCAAAGGCAAATGCTCTTTTCATTTTTGTATTTCTAATTCTACTGTTTAGCTGCATAACAGCTGTCGGCATAACACACATAACAAGCAAGGTTGTCGATGATGGATACGAAGCTTCAAGAAAACCGTTAATCAATACCGGGCGGTAATTGACAACATAAAATTCAAAAAACAAATATGCCGCCATTACAACAATATAGAATGCTCCCAACACCAAAATACTGGAATCGACCTTGAATAAGCTTTTTCTTTTAATAAGCTGTATAAGTCCAAGCAACGCAAATCCCAAAATAAAGCAAAGCGGTATCAGTCCTAACCAGTCCGTAACGGTATATATTGCCATATGCACACCTGTCAGGCTGTGGATAAAGCCGTTCAAGGTTGCAAATCCAACAGAAGAGTTTTGTGGCCCGATGGGCTGAACATCAATAAGGCTTATTGCCACTGTCCACAAAATAAATAACACTACCATTGCTATTCCTGAAAGCAATACTTTTTGACTTTTTTCTTTTTTCATTTTTATCAATCCTTTGCCATAATTATTTGGCTTTCGCCTGTTTACAATATAGGTGGAATGAATAAAAATGAAAAGAATTTCACCGTCACATTGGCGACACGCTTCGTATCATCGCCATTTTATCAGCATCAGAGACTTTATCGCCAAGAAAACAAAAGTGAAAAAGGCTGCATAAGGTTGAAGTGTTATCATAAATTCTATTGTAGCAACTGTGCTTAACACAATGGATATTTGATGTTTGTGTTTCAACCAAAACACTGCTTCATAATTTTGTAGAGCGAGAAGCAAAACACCTGTAAGTACAATTCCAAATACAATAATTAAATACGGTATTTTGATATACTGCGGGGTACCTGTCAGCGAAAGTAAAGATACCTCTTTTATAATCTCATCACCCTTTTGTCCAAAGAAAGGCAGAAACAGAAACATAATCAAACTGCAATCGAGTAAACCAAACACTAAGTCTCTTGTATGTTTTTCCTTTTGCTTATTATCCTCGTCAGCAATTTTAAGTATTTCTTCACCGGACAATAACTCATCTATTGACACTGAAAAAAACTTTGAAATTGCTTTTAATGACTCGATATTGGGAACTCCTCTGCCGGATTCCCACTTAGAAATTGCAGTGCGAGACACAAATAACGCTTCCGCAAGTTCTTCCTGCGTGAGTCCTTTTTCTTTCCTCAACTCTTGTAATTTTTCACTTAATTCCATAATAAACATTCCTTTTGCACTCAGATACGAATGTATCCTTTATTAGAAATGGGCAATCCCACTATGGGACTGCCCATTCATTCCGTAAATTATGCGATTTTTTAGTCTCTGCACCGTTTTTAGCACCGATTGGTGTAAATTTGGTGTAAAGAGGTAAATTTATTCGGTTTGGAAAGTCCCGAAACCCGCATAAATACTGGGGTTTTCTTACTTGTCGTTCGGTAAGGACTTCATTGTCGGGAACCCTTGGTGGGAACTCATCTATTCCCAAATGACCCACAATTAACTACAATTAGAACGCCTATTCTCAGAAGCCGTTCACCTAACTCAAAATCATTCGCAATTAACCTTGGGTATTTGGAGAAGAAATTGGAGAAGGTGGAGAATGTGCTTCATTGTTCGGCAAAACTGACGCTGATTCAGTTTCTACTTATATATAATAGCATAAGTATCCTAATTTTTCAAGTGGTTTGATCATTTCCGTTGTAAGCTCGCAATATCGCACCCTCGAAAGGAAATACTGCGATGTTTTTCGACTGCAGGTATTCCCCCTTGAGACGATAGGTTCTGGTCGTGTCCAGGCCATTGGTCTGCATTATTCCTTGAACGAATCTCTTGCTGTTGATTCGCATAACACACTTGTGATCCAAGAATAATTTGACCGGAACACGGAACGCCATAACATCGCCCTCGTCACACGGGAACACACTGATAGAGTCATGGGCGTCAGATATCTTGAAAGAAACGTGGGACGGCGAACCAAGAGCCTTGATTACGCCTTTGCCGATGCTCAGGCAATTCCGCCCACCTTGAATATTGATTTCAATGTTATAGTTTTTCTCCTCTGGTTTATCCATTATTTTCGCCTCCACTTCCTATAATTGCTCCAAGCATTTCAGCTCGCTTCTGTTCCTGCTCTCGGATACTGATTCCTGCAGCTGCTTCGTCAGAGACCGTTGAAGGTACGGCGGTACCGGTGCTGTCCGTATAACTGGATAGAGACTCAAAACTACTGGTCTGCTGAGCAGCCATATAGTCCGAATAGCTTCTACCAAGCTTCATACGGATCTCATCCGGG
>CAMFSU010000035.1 GCA_945983355.1 uncultured Clostridia bacterium
ACAATAAAATGTGTTATAATAACTTTTGCTTATTTGGAGTATTAGCTCTGTTGGTTAGAGCAACCGGCTCATAACCGGTTGGTCCGGGGTTCGAGTCCCTGATACTCCACCAAAATAAGCAACTATAGGGGTATGGTGTCAACGGTAGCACACCGGTCTCCAAAACCGTTTGTGAGGGTTCGAATCCTTCTACCCCTGCCAAAATTAAAGCACTGACCTTTATGGTCGGTGCTTTTGTTTTATATATTCACCTTGCATACCCATTTAAAATATGTTAAAATAATTTTATCAACAAAAGGTGGTGCTGTTATGACATTTGACAAGGTTAAAAAGAATTTTGGCTTTGGTTGTATGCGTCTTAAAATGAACGGCGACAAGGTTGATTATCAGGAATTTAACCGTATGATAGATGCTTTTATTGATGCGGGCTTTAATTATTTTGATACCGCACACGGCTATATTGACGGAAAAAGTGAAACCGCTATTCGTGACTGTCTTTCAGCACGATACAACCGCGAGGATTTTGTTTTGGCAAACAAATTGTCGGAATGGTATTTTGAAAAAGAAGAGGATGTTTTGCCCCTTTTTGAAAGCCAATTAAAGCTTTGCGGTGTAGATTATTTTGACTTTTATCTTTTTCACTGCTTAAACCGCAAATCATATCCAAAGCATAAAGAGTGTAACACCTTTGAAATTGTTAAAGAGCTAAAAGAACAAGGCAAGGTTAAGCATATTGCAATGTCTTTTCACGACACTGCCGATATTTTGGATATTATTTTAACCGAACAGTCCTGTATTGAGGTTGTGCAGCTGCAAATAAATTATCTTGATTATGATGACCCAAGCGTGCAAAGTAAGGCGTGCTATGATGTTGCAGTAAAGCACGGCAAAAAGGTTATTGTTATGGAGCCGGTCAAGGGCGGTGCGCTTGTTAATTTGCCCGACAAAGCGGCCAAGGTGCTTGATGATTTAAAGGGTGGCAGCTATGCGTCATACGCTCTTCGTTATACCGCAAGCTATCCCGAGGTGTTTATGGTGCTTTCGGGTATGGGCGATATGGATATGATGATGGATAATTTAAACACCTTCTCCCCCGTTGTACCCTTTACCGAAGAGGAATTTAAAGCAACCGACCGCGTGCGTGAAATAATACGCGAAGTAAGGCAAATACCTTGCACAAAGTGTAATTACTGCGGTGAGGTTTGCACCAAAAACATACCGATTTCTGAACTGTTTGCAGTTTATAACAAGTATCTTGCGGCAAAAATAACATCGGGGGATGCAAAAAATGAATTCCCCAAAGATAAGCCGACTGCCGCCGACTGTATTAAGTGCGGCAAATGTGAAAATGTTTGCCCGCAAAATATTGAAATAAGGCAACACCTTGAAAAAATAGCTAAGATGTGAGAATAACTATGGATAACAACACATTAAAAGCCAAAAATATTTTACTTAAAAACGGTTATACCTGTGTGCTTTATTCTGATACGGAAGAATTTCATTCCACTTTGCGAGGGGTTAAACCGCTTTTAGATTTTTTAGAAAGTGGCAAAGATTTCAGTGGATTTGTTGCCGCCGATAAAACAATAGGTGCAGGTGCGGCACATCTATATGCCTTGCTTGGTGTGAAAGAAGTATGGGCAAACATAATAAGTGAAACGGGCAAAAAGGTTTTATTAGAAAATGATATTACGGTCTTTTGCGAAACCGAAGTGCCATATATCATCAACCGCAAGGGTGACGGTATGTGCCCGATAGAAACAGCAGTAAAGGATATAACCTCTTCAAAAGAGGCACTTAAAACCATTAGGAAAATGCTTGAAGCGCTTTCAAAATAAATAAAAAAGCCAAGTCGCACGACTTGGCTTTTTATTTTAGGAATCAGCTTTTTTAGTCTTTTTTAATACACCGTATACAATAAACATTGCAACCGAAAGCACAATAAAGACAATTGAAATTATCATACCGGTGTTTAAAACGTGGTTAACCACCACGAAAATATACTGCATAGCGCCCGCAACGATGTTTAAAACGCTTGGTAAAAACTTTGCCGCCGACCAAATAAGCAAATATGTAATACCTGTGATAAGTGTTGTCCAGCCAACATAAAGTAATGTACTTTGCGGTCTTTTTATATTTATAGAGAAAATGCCCGCAAAAAGCAATAAGGCCACAACAAAGGATATAACTATTGTTAAAATCGAGGTGACATTTTTAACTAATTGCCACGCCTTATTCTCAACAATGGTGGTTTGCAAAATATGTTTGTTAATTGTCTCAACAATTTCCGACTTTGCAATATATGCAACAACTTCATTTGTAAATTCCTCGGGAAAATCTATGTTATTTTCCTCTAAAATCCACTTGTTATCCTCAATTAAAGAAACAATGTCCTCTTCGGTTATTTTGGTAGTTGCCTCATCCTTATACAAATCACTTACAATGGAGGAGCACTTTTCGGCAAAAAAGCTTTTAAAGGTGCTTTTATGGATATAATCCGAAATTTGCTCTTTCGTAACACTGTCAAGCTCAGGGTAATTACTAATTATTTGTTTGTGAATAATTTCGGTTAGCTGGTCTGTTATTGTGGTTTTACCCTCACCGTCTTCGGCAGTAATATCAGTTGTAATTACTTTATCAATTAGCTGTTCTACCCCACCCTTAGAGGTTGAAACCCTCAAATTTGTTGTAAAAATAGTTGGTAAAATAATTAAAAATGCCGCAATGCATAAAACTATTGAAAAAAATCTCTTAAGTCCCCTTTTTTCCATCTTATTTTTCTTCCTTCTTACGATTAATTACAAACGCAGCTATAGCCGCTGCAATAACTATAACGGCTGCAACGGGAACAATAATCATCCACGCTTCAATAGTAAATTCCTCTTCTTCAGTTTGAACGGTTGAACCGCCAAGCTGTGACGGGTCAAAGGGCTTGCCCTCGTTTTGCGGTTTGTTGTCAATACCGCCAACGCCACTTTCAGTACTGCTGTTATCGGTGGTGCTGTTTGTACCGCCATTTACCGAGCTATTTGCGGTTGGCTTGCTGTTGTTATTACCTGTGGAGGTATTGGTTGAAGTATTTGTGGAAGTATTTGTGGAAGTATTGGTTGAGGTATTGGTCGAAGTGTTAGTAGATGTATTTGTGGATGTGTTGCCACCTTGATTATTACCGGAACCACTATTTTTCGCTTCACCGGATGGTGTAGTCATATTTTTAGGAACAGATTTGCCAAATAATAACCACGCATATTCGGGATAGTCAATAAACACATTGCGGTTGCCTGTAATTGACTGAATAGCATCGTTACGGCCCATTTCCCAAGTGTCAACAGGGTCTTGTTCCATCCATTTAAGCAAAATATTAAGGTTTTCTATTACACCACTTGTGCCCCACATTGAAGTTTTTTCCCAACGAACATAAGTATAAAGAAGTGAGCGTGCTATATCACCTTTAACATCATCGGTGGGTTTATAATATCCACCGCTTTCACCGAAAGCAGTGTTTCCACGAGAGCTATTACCACTTGGTGAAGCCGGTCTTAAAGATACCATATCGGCACCTGCGGGTGTGTCTTTATTACAACCCTTACTTTGCGGCCATAAATGTTCTCTGTTGAAAGTTGTGCCGCCTGAAACCCATTCGCCACCTACGAAAGTGCTTTTATAAAATAACAATAATTTTGAATTGTCGTTTGATACACAGTCGGTGTATTGATACATGCTACGGGTTTTGTCATAGTTATGGCCGAAATTAACATCCATAACGGTATGTAATGCCTCAAACAATGCAGTGCCGGGCGAGTTTGTTTGTGTTGTGCCACCCTTTAATTTTGAAAGCTTATCATATGTATTATTGCCTGTATAATATGCGGTTGCATATTTTGAAAGGAAAACACAGTCTTCTCCACGGGCACCCCAATTCACAATAACATCATTTATTTTATATGTCCACTTTGTGTCTTGTGTATCAACATACTTATAAACAACATCACTCGCTTTGGTATAACCTGTTGCTGTTGTTGGCGCTGCACTTACATTTGTAAAACACATTACAAATAAAAGCATTAAGACCACAACTATTGAAATTGAACGCTTTGCAAATTGTTTCATCAGAAAATACCTCGTTATATATTTTTGTCTATTATATCATATAATTTGTAAAAAAGAAAGCCGCAAATAAATATTTTGTCGAAAATATAAAAACCCGAAGCTTTACCTTCGGGTTTGAATAATTATTTAGTCATCTTTTCGTTTAATTTTAATATTTCTTACAACAATTACAGCTGCAACAGCAGTGCCCACAACAAAAACGACTATCGCAATTTTAACCCACAAATTTAAGGAATTAATGCGTTCTAATATGTCGTCAATTCCTGTCATTGAATCATCATATTCTGAACCGGTAGAAGAACCACTAAGCAGTGATGGGTCAAAGGGCTTGCCGCTGTTTTGCGGTTTGCTGTTAATACCGCCCACATTACTTTCGCTACTGTCGGTTGTGGTGTTTTCAGTGGTTTGATTTTGGCTTGTGTTGGTATTTTGGTGAGTACTGTTTTCAGTACTTACATTACTGCTTGTACCACTGTTTATGGATGAATTTGTATTGGGCTTGATTATGGTATTGCTTGAATTATTGGTGCTTGTGTTTGCGGATGTATTGCTTGATGTATTTGTAGAAGTTGTTGGTTTACTGTTACCGCTGCTTGTATTTGTAGATGTGGTTGTTGAAGTATTGGGTTTGCTAATATTACTGCTTGTATTACTGCTCGAAGTATTAGACGAGGTGTTGGTGGAGGTATTACTTGATGTGTTGCCACCTTGATTATTACCCGAATCGCCCTTTTTTGCTTCACCCGATGGTGTTGTCATTGTTTTGGGGACAGATTTGCCAAACAAAAGCCACGCATATTCGGGATAGTCAATAAACACATTGCGGTTGCCAACAAGATTTTCACATTGGTCATTTCGTGACATTTCCCAAGTGTCAACAGGGTCAATTTCACACCACTTAAGCAATGTATCTAGGCTTTCAATAACCTTTTTACCATTGTTGGCATCATCGCCGGGACCGATAACGGGCTTGGGCGTATTCATAAACAAATTAGGTTCTTCCCAGCGGCAATAAACATAAAGAAAAATTCTTGCAACGTCACCCTTGACCTTATCGTCAACCTCTACCCTGTCAGCTGATGCTAGATAATAAACTGAACCGTTACCGTTTGTTTTAGTTTTAAAGCCCGATAAAACTCCTCGAACATTACCCATACAGTAACTACTACGGGTTGAGTTCATACCCTCATTTGTTGGTCGTAAATGGTGTGGGTCGCAACCACCATTTTGCTTTTTAAAGGAAGCACGACTTTTAGGCCAAACGTGCTCACGATTATAATTAGAACTAATAGAATCACTATAAAATAGACAGGCATTGGACGACCCGTTATTAGCATCGGTTTTAACCCAATGTGAAGTAAGACTGTCGTACGAAACCGGATTTGTCATTGTTTCTTCCATAAGGTCATGAAGCTCATCAAAAAGTGCACTGTCAACCGTGGTTAAGCAGTTATCGTTACCACCCTTTAGCTTTGAAACGGCAGAATAGCTTGCACCGTTAGTGCTGTAATACGCCTTTGCTTGCGAGCTTAAAGAATTACAAATTGTGTGGCGAACGCCTGTATTCTTTACAACTGTACCCGTCTTTGCAAGCACAGTAAACTGTGTCAAAACACAAAATGCTGTTAAAATTGCTAATAATGAAAAAGAATAACGCTGAATTTTCTTAAACATTTTTACTTCCTCGGTTTTATTTTTTCTCACCCAAACATTATATCACACATTTTTTAAAAATAAAGTCTTTTAATACACATTTTTTATTGAAAAATTTAGATATAAATGATAAAATAAGAAATATGAAACGGAAGGTGCAAAAATGAAAAATAATTCTTGGGGCAAGCTGATAAAACGCTTTTTACCATATTACAAAAAATACATACCAACTTTAATTTTCGATTTGTTTTGTGCTTCACTTACCACTGTGTGTGAAATTGTGCTGCCGCTAATAGTTCGGTACATAACCAACACCGCTTTAACCGACATTGCAAAGCTTACTATTGGCAGTATTTTAACGGTTGGCGGCATATATTTGGTATTAAAGCTTATTGATGCGGCAGCCAATTATTATATGGCTTCAGTCGGTCATATAATGGGCACAAAAATTGAAACCGATATGCGCACCGATATGTTTGACCATTTGCAAAAGCTGTCATTCAAATATTACGACAACACAAAGGTCGGCAGTTTAATGTCACGAATGACAAGTGATTTGTTTGACATTACCGAATTTGCCCACCACTGCCCCGAAGAGCTTTTAATTGCAGGTATTAAAATCATTTGCTGCTTTGCAATTTTGGGCAGTATGAACATCTGGCTTACCCTTATTATATTTGTCGCACTTCCCCCAATGATTTTCGTTTTAAGCATCTTCAACCGCAAAATGCGTTCGGGCTTTCGTGAATCACGCAAACAAGTGGCCGAGCTTAATTCCCAAATTGAAGATTCACTTTTGGGCATTCGTGTTGTAAAATCCTTTGCGGGTGAAGAGCTTGAAAAAGAAAAATTCCAAAAAGGAAACAAGGGCTATCTTTCAATAAAATCAAGGGTTTATCACTATATGGCAGCTTTCCATTGCACCACAAGTGTTTTGGACGGTATACTCTATATTTTGGCAGTTGTTGCGGGTGCAATTTTCATTATTTATGACGGCTTAAACCCCGCAGATTTAATTGTTTTCTTAATGTACATAACCACCCTTTTAAGCTCGATTAGAAAAATCGTTCAATTTGCCGAGCAATTTCAACGCGGTATGACAGGTATTGAACGCTTTGGTGAAATAATGGAAACTGACCCAGACATAACCGATAAGCCCGATGCGATTGAGCTTGAAAATATTAAGGGCGATATTGAATTTAAAAATGTTACCTTTAAATATACCCAAGAAACAGATGATGTGCTTTCCCACCTTGATTTAAAAATCCCCGCAGGCAAGAACATTGCCCTTGTGGGTGAATCGGGCGGCGGTAAAACCACAATTTGCTCACTTATTCCCCGCTTTTATGAGATTTTAGACGGCACGCTTACGGTTGACGGTGTTGATATTCGTGACATTAAAATCAAATCACTTCGCTCACAAATCGGTGTCGTTCAGCAGGATGTTTATCTGTTTTCGGGCAGTGTGCGTGAAAATATTGAATACGGCAAACCGGGAGCCACTGAAGAAGAGATTATTGCCGCCGCAAAATTAGCAGGTGCCGATGAATTTATAAACACTTTGCCAAACGGTTACGACACCTATGTTGGTGAACGCGGTGTTAAGCTTTCGGGCGGTCAAAAGCAAAGAATCAGCATTGCGCGCGTTTTCCTTAAAAACCCACCAATTTTGCTATTAGATGAAGCCACAAGTGCCCTTGACAACGAAAGCGAAAGATTAGTTCAAAAATCGCTCGAACGCTTGTCACAGGGTAGAACAACCCTCACTATCGCCCACCGCCTTACCACCATTAAAAACGCCGATAATATTATTGTTTTCGGTAAAAACGGTATAATGGAAACAGGCACCCACAACGAACTTTTGGCTAAAAACGGCACCTATGCCGAGCTTTATAACACTTCATTTAAATAAGGAAACATTATGAAAAGTGAAAAAAATATTTTAATTGCTTTTTTACTAAATTTAACATTTTCGGTTTTTGAATTTGCAGGCGGTATTTTCACAAACAGCGTTGCAATTATATCCGACTCTATTCACGACCTTGGTGATGCCATTAGCATTGGTATTTCTTATTTTCTTGAAAAGAAAAGTAAAAAGCAACCCGATAAAACCTATACCTACGGTTATTTAAGATATTCGGTAATTGGCAGCGTTATCACCACCTTGATTTTGCTTATTGGCTCGGTTTTAGTGGTTATAAATGCCGTAAAACGCATTTTAAACCCAGCGGAAATCAACTATAACGGTATGATTATTTTCGCCGTTGTTGGTGTTGCGGTTAACTTTCTTGCCGCCTACTTTACAAGAGATGGACACTCTCTAAATCAAAAGTCGGTTAATCTTCACATGCTTGAGGATGTGCTTGGCTGGGCGGTTGTGCTTATCGGCGCGGTTGTTATGAAATTTACCGATTTTGCCCTTATCGACCCAATTTTGTCAATAGGTGTTGCGGTTTATATTTTCATTCACGCTTTCAGTCATTTAAAGGAAGCGCTAAACCTGTTTTTAGAAAAAACACCCGATGATATTTCGGTTGAAGAAATCACCCACCACATAAGCGAAATTGAGGGCGTTTTGGGTGTTCACCATATACATATTTGGAGTATGGACGGCAACCAAAATTATGCCACAATGCACATTGTAACAAACGGCGAGCACAGTGAAATCAAAAAAGCTGTTAAGGATGAGCTTAAAGAGCATGGTATCATTCACGCAACGCTTGAGCTTGAAAACGAAAATGAGCATTGCGAGGATGAGCATTGTCACACTAACGTGCACACCCATTCGCACGGACATCATCACCACCATCACCATCACCATTAAAAACTCACAAAAACAACTCCAACGCATAATATGTAATGAAATATTATGTCTTGGAGTGTTTTTAAAATGGACAACAACTTTCCCATGCCGATTATGAGCGAGCGCGACCTTGATGTTTACGATAAGTATATAACTACTGTAGAAAACGGATATAAAAGCTTACCCGAATATCTAAAATGCCATATTGGCAAGCTCGTAAAGGTAGAGGTGGCGGTTTTAAACCGAATCGAAACAAAGGTCGGCATTTTAATGGATGTCGGCAAGGATTATTTGGTACTTAAACTGCCCGAATGTCAAAGTGTTATAATTGAAGGTGGCTGTATTAAATTTATAACCGTTATGCACGGTGGTAAAAATTATAGATAATAAAAAATCGACCGATTTTTCGGTCGATTTTTTTATTAGCATTGCTTAATTAAACGAATATAAAATTCAACGGCTTTTAAAAGGGTTTCAACCCTTATTCTTTCATTATTACCGTGTATTGTGGCGCGTTCCTCACTTGTTAAATCCATTGCCGAGAAACGGTAAACCTTATCTGAAATTCGGCCGTAATGACGCGAGTCAGAGCATTGCATCATAAGATACGGTGCAGCTATACTGCCCTTCCAGGTGGATACAACACTACTTGCCACCCTATCGTACGCTTCGCAGTTAGTCTCAGAAATTCGGCTTGGGTTCATACCGTGAATTTTGGTAATTTCCACCCTGTCGTCATTAACCGTTTTCTTTAGATACATAAGCGCCGAATCCATTGTATCAGCAGGGTTTAAGCGCATATTTGAAACAAAAGCTGCCTCTGGCGGAATAACATTTGATGCCGCACTTCCCTTTGCCTGTGTGAAAGCGGTTGTGGTACGCATTAAGGCGTTAAGCTCACCGCCCTGTTTTTTGCAAAGCATATTTAAAACAGGTGAAAAACACCATAAATTTGCAAAAATCATTCGGTAAACAAAGCTTGAATGTCTGCCCAAAGTATCAAACATTTCTAAAACGGGCTTTGTAAGATGCATTTTAAAGGGCTTGTTTTCCACCTTTAAAATAGCTTTTGAAAGGTTAATTATAGGTGAGTTGGGCTTTGGTGCCGATGCGTGACCGCCCGCCGATTTTGAGGTGTATAAAACATCCATTAAGCCCTTTTCGGCAATACCAATGAGACCGCAGGGCTTGCTAACACCGGGGAAAACATTTTCAACAACTGCCCCGCCCTCATCGACAACAAGCGAGAGCTCGATGCCATTTTCTTCAAAATAATCAACAATATTAACAGCACCCTTGCCGTTAATTTCTTCACCGCCCGAAAAGGCAAAATAAATATCATTTTCAGGTGTAAAGCCACTCTCTATAAGGTTTTCGGCGGCAGATAAAATTCCGTTTACGGTAACCTTTGTATCAAGCGTACCCCTACCCCAAACAACACCATTTTCCAAAATTGCTTCAAAGGGTGGTTTGTCCCACAAATCCTCATTAACGGGCACAACATCATAATGCGCCATTAAAACGGTTGCAGGGCCGTTATTCTTACCCTTCCACAAAATAAGCACTGCCCTGTCATCCATAAGTGTTTGTGTACAGGTTTTATAAACATTTGGGTAAAGCTTTGGTAGTGTATTTAAAAGCCCCTCAAACTCGGCATTATCCTCCAAGCTTCCATCCCTGTAAGACACAGTTTTGAAACGGACAAGGGTTCTTAAATTTTCAACCGCCTTATCGGTGTCAAAGGTTATTTCCTCATCAAAAACCTTTGCATTTTCTTTAATCTTAAAATTTAAAGTGCGGATGATAATGACGCCTAAAAACAAGGCCAAAAGTCCCAATAAAACATACAAATAAACCATTATATTTTTCCTTTTTTATAAAGAATTCTTGCAATAACAAGGGTGAAAATAACACCCACAGGTGCCATAATTCCCACCTCGCCAGAGGTTAAAGGTGTGAATATGAAAAGTGATAGCATTAAAAGCATTGGCGCAATTGCAAGCTTTATGTTTTGTGAGACAAATACAACTGCCAAACCGCCGAAAAGTGCAGGTAAAAGCTGGTCAAATGCGGGTTGCAAAACCTCACTTTCAAGCACTGCACCAAGGTTTGTAACCATCATTAAAATAACGCCAAGTGCCACAATTAAGGTGGTTACAATGCTTGAAACCGCAATAGAAATGGTGGAAATAATTTCCCCCTCTTCACTGTTTGCTTTAACATTTGCCTTTTGCATTGCATCAAGCGCACAAGGAAGCTTTAAATTTGAAATATTACCTGTTACAAACGATAAATATGCACCGCCTGCGCCAAGCATTGGAATGTAAGTAAAGGTTTCAATAATACCAACCGCCCAATACATTGGTAGCACCGCAATAACTGCGCGTGAAAATGCCTTCCATTCGGGTACGGCATTAAAAATTATTGAAAGAACAAGCGGAAAAGCTAAAATAAGCGCTAAAAGTGAAAAGCCCCAAATTTTACCGTCACGGTGTACACTTTCAAGATATGTTAATTTTTTCTTCATTTCGCTATCCCTCCTTAACCTAACCAATTTGTAATCGGAATAGCCATTGCCATACCGCCAACCAAGCTTATAGGAAGCGCATAATCGGTTATCCATCTTTGTTTAAACACCTTTGCACAAAGGCCGCAAATAAGCATCAAAACGGCTGATGAAAGCATTACGAGAACAGGAATGAGTGCCGAAATTTTGCCCGAAAATACCGAAGAAAAATCCCAAAAAACATAGCCCAAAAATGCCGAAATCATACCCAAAAACATTGCGTTTGAGAAAATTTCGCTCCATTTTTTATCCATCTTTTCAAGCTTCTTCATACCGCCCTGAATTTTCTTGGTTAAAAGGGGTGTCAAAACAAGCCCCATTATAATACCCAATGTCATCACCCAAGCAACCGTAACAAATGCCGAAGCCGAGCTTATTGCCTCGCCTATACCAAGCTTTAATTCGTTAATTGTGGTTGAAGCGGCAATGGTTTCATAAGAAAGCGAGCCAATAACCGACAACCTAAGCCACGGAAGTGGCAAACCCAATGACTTTGAAAGTGCCACAACACCCACCAAAATTGAAATTGCAGGGGCTATTGTAAAAAGCACCGCAGAGGTTATGGTCTTTTTAAGTCGTGCCTTATCCATACCGATTTCTAACGCACGGCGATAAGCACGCACCAAAAAGTAAACCGACTGTGCAAGAACAACCGCAATCAACACGGCAACCATTATGTAAAGCACAGGATGGTTAATTCTAAATTCCATTTTATTCTTCCTTTCGAAATTTCTCTGATAATATCTTAACATATCCCGTCGCTTTTGGCAATAAATTCTCGGTTTTTTATGAAAAAGTGCAAATTTTATGTGGTTTTATTATTATAAATACTAATATTTCAACAAATTACAAAAAATGTTAAAAAAATGCTTTATTTTTTCGTAATGTTTTGGTATAATGATGGAGATGCCTAAAAACCATAGGCAATTACCATTCGTTATAAAAAAATTTGTAAATTTTTTAGGAGGTTGATTCTAAAATGAGTCACAAGTATGTTTACCTTTTCTCTGAAGGCGACGCTTCAATGCGCGAACTTCTCGGCGGTAAGGGTGCTAACCTTGCAGAAATGACCAAAATCGGTCTTCCTGTTCCCCAAGGTTTCACCGTTTCTACCGAAGCTTGCACACAGTATTATGAAGACGGCAGAAAAATCAACGATGAAATCCAAGCTCAAATTATGGAATACATCGAAAAGATGGAAGCTGTTGTTGGCAAGAAGTTTGGCGACAAGGAAAATCCCCTTCTCGTTTCAGTTCGTTCAGGCGCACGCGCTTCAATGCCCGGTATGATGGACACCATCCTCAACCTCGGTCTTAATGAAGAAGTTGTTGAAACCATGGCTGCAAAGTCTGGCAACGCTCGTTGGGCTTATGACTGCTATCGTCGTTTCATTCAAATGTATTCTGACGTAGTTATGGAAGTTGGTAA
>CAMFSU010000036.1 GCA_945983355.1 uncultured Clostridia bacterium
AAAAATCCCAACGAAACAATTGTTTCGTTGGGATTTTTGGTGCACCTGAGCATTCTATAATCGAACCGTTTATAGCTTATTTTACAATAAATCAAAACCAAACTGACTTTAATTTAAACAATCAACTAGAGTTTTGCTTGCCGATTTGAAAAATTGAGGGTTTAGATCATATACAAACCGTTTTCCTCTATAACTACCCTTTATAACATCTGCATCGCTTAGTGTCTGGATATGGTAATGAAGTGAATTGGTCGGAATATTAAGCCGTCTTGCAAGGTCGGTCAGGTAACTACCGTTGGTTTTGAGTATTCTGATAATATCGCAACGCGTAGGATCACCGAATATCTTTCCTATGGTCTCAAGCTCAAGCATCGGCAGTGACCCGATAGCGATATTGGCCGCTTGTTCATAATCAACGCCTAATTTGAAATATTTTATACCGCCTGTGTTGTTGACATATATAACCCCAGGATTAAGCAATATAGGTGTAATAACAACGGTATCATTGTTATTTATATATTCGGCTTCAAGCAGAGTTTCGATTATCTTATCATCATTATTAAATACTGAACGAGCTTTTTTAATAGCATAATTACGTGAGCCGAAAATGCAACGGAGAGTATTAAGCGTTTTAAAGGCAAAGTCAGTCATCTTCGTGTGGTACTCCTTACGGTCAACCAACATAGATAATAAAACCATGCGAAGTTCTTCATCAATATCCATTTCAAGACAATGCTTCACAGCATCCAAACTTTCGGCAATGAGCTTGCGATAGAATAAAATATCGTTGGTATTATTATCTGCCGTCATAAATACTCGTGCAGTCAATTCGTCAGGGTCATCGGTCAAAACTCTTGATATGAGCTCTTCGGTAGACAAAACGAGGTCCTCAGATTCGGGTATAAACAATCTACGGCAATTGCTAAATAGTGAGAGTTTGTATGATTTATGACAAAACAAAGGCATTAAATAAGAAAAATCTTTGAGTTCTGATTTTAGGTCTTTTTGGATATCTGCAATTAACTTGGGTAATTGATCGTTTTGATAGTAACCATTGCTTTGGTAAACATCCGACATAAGCGTGAAGCAATATACAAACTCTTCACGTTCGGAATACTGTGTGCTTATTGTGACGTTAGGCATTTTTAATCTCCCTTCAATGGCTATCGAATAATTTATTCCAACTAATTTTATTATATTCTAACACATTCGAAACTTTTAGTCAATATATACGAAACAGATTGACAATAAATATTTCGCATGATATAGTGAAAGTAACATATAAGGTGAAGGGATGTAATTATCAAATAACAGGATTCTTTGTTTTTAGATATATGTATGTTGGTTTTTGGAGGAAAAAATGAAGAAAAAGGAAAAGAAAAAGCTTGGTTTTAAAAGAACCGCCGCAAACAATTTGTTTGCATTAAAAGCAATATGGGAAGGCTCACCCAGTTATCTTATCGTGTATCTTGGTTCATCAATTATATACGCTGTTCTGGGATTTTTGTCTGAAACCTATCTTTTGAGAAAAGTGGTCAATGGTGTACAAAGCGGAGAAGACATTGGCAGTCTTGTAACCTATGTTGCATTTATTGGAATCACTTGCATTGTTGTATATCAGGCATTGCAATGGTTTTGGAATGTAATGTCGCCGCCCAAGCAAAGAAAAATTGCCGCAAATATTGAAAAAATGCTATTCCGACAGGCGGCCAAAGTAGAACTCGCCTGCTATGAAACACCATCGTTTTATGACAAATACGTGAGAGCTATGGACGAGGCGTATGACCGTACGATCAAGGTTATGAGGTCGTTCGACATGCTTATAGACAGATTTATAAGTTTGTTTGCCAATTCTTTACTTTTATTTGCTATCGATCCGTGGCTTATCGTGTTTGGATTGTTTCCGTTACTACTGGGATTATTTAAGCGTATGGAAAATATAGCGACACACGATCATCAAGTGGCATTAAAACCTATAAATCGCCGTGCAGCTTATGTCAAAAGAACCTTTTACTTAGGCGAATATGCTAAGGAAATGCGTATAGGCGGTATGTATTCTGAAATGCTGAGTGCGCTTGGAGACACATTCGCTGATTACAAAGCGTTAGTGAAAAAATATGGTGTT
Organism: uncultured Clostridia bacterium; assembly: GCA_945983355.1. Lineage (GTDB taxonomy): Bacteria > Bacillota > Clostridia > Oscillospirales > Acutalibacteraceae > UBA737. The sequence continues at coordinate 2,126 of CAMFSU010000036.1, forward strand.
AAAAAGGCTATATTAGGATATGTACAAAAGATTGGGCTTGAGGTTGTAACTGTTTTGGGTGCAACGCTTTACGCAGTCTGGAGCACTATGTGTATTGGTCCCGAAGCCGGTGGTATGCAGGTAGGCGACTGCATTGTCGTACTAAGTTCAATCGGTACGATTTCCTATTGTCTTAACAATCTTGTGCAGAACTTTGCAGAGTTTGGTGAGCATGCATTGTTTTTGGAGGACGTAAGATACTTTCTTGATTATACACCGGCAATACTTGATGGCGATAAAGCAATGCCCTCTTACGGTGGGGATTTAGAGGTTAAAAACCTATGCTTTAAATATGAAGGTTCTGAGACAGATACATTAAAGAATATAACCTTCACGTTACATAAAGGCGAAAGAATAGCTCTTGTCGGCAGTAACGGCTCGGGTAAAACCACGCTTGTAAAACTGCTACTGAGACTTTATGACCCTTCAAGCGGTGAAATTGAACTTAACGGCGAAAACATTAAAAACTACCATGTTGGCGGATACCGTCAGTCGTTCAGTACGGTGTTTCAGGATTTTAAAATGCTATCTTTGAGTGTTCGTGAAAACGTATTGTTAAGACCGCTTACCGACGGTGACAAACAACTGGTTGAAAATGCTCTGCGTGAAAGCGGTATTTATGATAAGTTATCCGGACTTGAAAACGGACTTGACTCAATTTTGACAAGGGAGTTTGATGATAAGGGCGTTAATCTTTCTATTGGAGAACAACAAAAACTGTCTCTTGCCAGAGTGTTTGCCGATTCCACACCATTTGTAATTCTTGATGAGCCATCAAGTGCCTTGGATCCTATTGCCGAGTACAAGATGTTCGAAAATATGATGAAGGCAACAGAAGGAAGAAGTGTGATTTTTATTTCGCATAGGCTTTCCTCCGCAGTGCTTGCCGATCGAGTAATACTTATGGATAACGGTACTATTGCCGAAATTGGCACACATAACGAATTACTACACAAAAACGGCAAGTATGCTGCCATGTTCCGTCGACAAGCGGAAAACTATCTTGGAAACGAGGTGACAGCAAATGCCTAAGAAGAATCGACAGAAATTTTCATCAATACTCAAAAACAATCTGTTTATTTTGGGCAAGGTAGCAAAATTCACACCCGACTATTTTGTGTGGATGGTTGTAGAGGGTCTTGTATGGGGTATGATAAATTCAGCCTCTGCTATATTCAGTTTTAATCTGTTGAATGCTGTAAGTAACGGTTCGGATTTTGCATATGCTTTGAAAATTATTGCCATAATGGCGACTTTTTATTTACTGGCGTACGCCTTTGATAAATGGTATTGGCTTATACACAATCCGTTGATGAGGCAAAAGCTACACCTTAAAATGCATGCGGAACTATTCAGCAAAGCTCAGACTCTTGATTTGGCCTGCTTTGATGATCCTGAGTTTTACAACGATTTCGTTTGGGCAATGAACGAATCGGATAAGCGTGCCATTGATGTAATGGAAGATACCGGAAAACTGATAAACCGAATAGTAGCATCCTCCTCTCTTTTTGGTCTGCTGTTAACAGTCGACCCCATAATAGCTTTGATGTTGTTTGTATCTTCGGGCATCACAGTTATATGTAATTTGATAGGTAATAAAGTTAGTTTCAGACACAACAAGGAATCTAATCCCTTGTGGCGCAAAAAGAATTATATTAACCGTGTTTATCACCTGAGCGATTATTCAAAAGAGTTGCGCATCAGCAGGGCAGATGAACTGTTGATGAAAGAATACGACCAAAATAACGAAAAGATAATAGAACTTGATGTTAAATACGGTAAGAAATATTATCTTTTTTATGGACTTGGTTGGAATGCGATGTCAACGCTGACCTTTTTTGCGGTTCTTTTGTATATGGTGCTTCAGCTTGGCAACGGAACGTTGGCGGTAGGTGGCTTTGCAGCAACGGTCAATGTGGTTTGGAGCATCCGCTGGATGTTTTCCAACCTTATAGAAAGAATAACCAATTACCCCAAGCATTCTTTGTATATAGAAAAGTATCGTGAATTTTTGCGTTTTACCCCCGAGATAAAAGACGGAATAAAAGAAATACCGCCGTTCAAAAGTCTTGAGTTTAAAAACGTCAGTTTTTCCTATGAATTTGCTTCACATCCTAAGTATAAATTTCACGATGAAGATTATAAGGCACCAACCAATGTCGAAAAAGGTAAGGATGCTTTAAAAAACATTTCGTTCAAACTGACTGCGGGTGAAAAAATAGCCATAGTAGGTTATAACGGAGCAGGTAAAACCACACTCATTAAGTTGATGATGCGTCTGTACGACCCAACCAAGGGCGAAATACTTTATAACGGTGTCAACATAAAGGAATACGATCCCGTGTGTTACCGCAAAATGATAGGAACAGTTTTCCAAGATTATAAAATATTCGCAACATCGGTTGCTATGAATGTTATGAACGGAAAGTACGATGAAACGACCGACTATGATACGGTAATAGCTGCTTTAGAAAAGGCAGATTTCACCGAAAAGCTTAAAACCTTAAAGGATGGTATCAACACACACCTCACGCGAGAGTTTAATGATGAAGGTACCAACCTTTCCGGCGGCGAATCGCAAAAGATTGCTATTGCACGTGTTTTTGCTAACGAGCACCCCATAATTATTATGGATGAACCGTCCAGCGCACTTGACCCGATGGCTGAGTATAATCTTAATCAGTCGATTTTAAAGCACACAAACGACAAGACAGTGGTGTTTATTTCTCACAGATTGTCTACTACTCGTATCGCCGATAAGATTTATATGTTTTCTGATGGCCGCCTTATTGAAGAAGGGTCACACGCAGAACTTTTAGAGGCAGACGGAAAATACGCCGAAATGTTCCGCTTGCAATCAGAAAAGTACGAGGACGGCAGAGTTGTTTGTTCATAGCTTTTCAAATTTGTATAAAATATTCTCTCGTTCATTCAAAACAAGAGATGGCAGTACGGAGTAAAACACTCTGTACTGCCATAAACAAAGACTTATGTAATATCATTTAAGAAAACAACAAACCCGAACGTTTCACCGATTGGTAAAAGGTTCGGGTTTGAATGCTTTGGTGC
>CAMFSU010000037.1 GCA_945983355.1 uncultured Clostridia bacterium
TTTTAATTCCACCCAAAAAGCTTGCGTTTTCATTACACAAAAAATTTTTTATTGCTCTTTGAAATAACTTTTCATTAAAATTTGCTTTTGCCTTATATTGTTTAATAATTTTCCTAAACCTTAATAAATTAAAACTGTTAAACGACTGATTTAGGCCGCTGATAATATGCATAATAAACAGCACAGCCAAATTCTCTTCAGAAATATCAGCTTTAATTAGGTTTGAAATTTTAAAGAAAAGGCGCATTTGCTTTTCATAGCGTTTATTATCTTTTGTTGTCATTGCGGAATTTTCCCGCACTACATAATTATAAAGCTTTTCATCAATAAACGCGCAGTTTTCCATTTTTGTGTAAAAATTCACATTAAAAAGCAGGTCCTCGCCCACTTTTTCTTCACAGTCGAAAAACAGACTGTTTTCTACAATAATTTCCCTTTTATAAACCTTATTCCACGGTTCAAAGCCAAAATCATATTTAAAATAATGGTCGCAAAGCAGGTTGTCCATATTTGTCACTTCATAATATTCATTAAACCCGTGCTCAAAAACATAAAGGTCGGCCGTTGTTTTATCAATGTGGCTTTTTAAAATATCAAGTGCGTTTTCTTCAATATAATCATCACTGTCAACAAACCAAATATAGTCGCCCTTTGCAATTTCTATGCCTTCATTTCTTGCCGACGAAACCCCACCGTTTTCTTTATGGACAACGGTAATTCTTTTGTCCTTCTTTGCATATTCATCGCAAATTTCAGGGCAATTATCGGGCGAGCCATCATCAACAAGAATAAGCTCAAAATCTTTATATGTTTGGTTTAATATGCTGTTTATACATTTATCTATGTACTGCTCCACCTTGTAAACGGGAACTATAATACTAAACAAAGCCATAAAATGTTACACCTGTTTTAAATAATTATCAAATATTATAAATCTAATGCTTGTTCCAAATACTCCATAGAACTATTTCTAAACTCATTAAGCTTTTGATTTGCATTTTCGAAATTAACGCCGGTAAGAAAATCTTTTTCGGGCAAACTGTCGGTATAAAGTCGGTCCTGAAGCCCCAAGTTTTTAAGATAGTCAATTTTTCGACTGTCGTTATTGTTTTGGGCGTTTTCTTGGTCCTTTGCAATGGCTGTAATAAAGGGTTTATTAAAAATTGTTGCAAAGGCGGTGCCGTGAAAAGAATTTGTATATATAAAAGATGCGTTTTTAAACAGCCCAACAAACTCTTCCGGGCTTGCCGAATATTTTTTGTGATATGGCTTTACAAAATCTCTTATATATTCGTTCAAAAGCACAACCTCATATCCCAAGGTTTTATGAAGATAATCAATAAGGTCGCGGCTGCCGTGGTTGTTTTCCAAAAAATAAACCAAAATATAGGGCTTTTTGTATTTGGGAGCAATGGCAAATTCATCCCAATATTTTCTTTCCAATAAAACAACAGGGTCGCACACAACATTAACCTTTTTATCGGTAAGGCCACCCAAAAGCTCTGCACCGCTTTGTTCTCTTACTGAAATTTTGTCAAAACCTTTTATCCAATTCTTAATATTTGCTTTGGTTTCATCATCAAATTTTGCTTTGCCAAAGCTTGGCGAGTATGAGCACTTAATTGCCTTGTTATCTTCACCTAAAAACTGCAAATAATATGCTGTTTCAAAATCTTGACAGCAGGGGTTCCAAATTTGGTCGCCACCGCAAACATAAGCGTCATAATTAAAGTTTTCATTTCGTAATTCTTCGGTTGCCTTATACTCTTTTTGGGTTGTGGGTAAAACCTTGTTTATAAATCTTTCAAAATTCAAAAAACGCTTTTTTAAAGCAGGATAAATTAAAATCTTAAAAAGGCGACGAACCGTACCGTCGTATTTTTTAAAAATTGTATATGCATCTTTTTGTGAATCGGGACGCAAATTGATGGTTTCAACTTCATTACCCATTAATTGTAGTTGTTTTGTTAATGCATAGGCCTGCAAAACAGAACCATAATTATGTGAAGCGTGAAAGGTTAAATGACCGATTTTTTTCATGCTTTTACTCTCGCCTTTCTGTATATGTATAAAAACCCATTTAAATTAAATTTTAAAAGATAATAGTTCAACTTTTGAGATGTCGCCAAACTATTTGGGTTTACATTTAAAAATCCTTCGAGATAAAGTTTGGTTTTCCTTATTTCATTAATTTCATTTTTAAAAAGGCGGTAATCATTCAGCAATACCGCATTATCTATACAAGCATTTACCGCCGAAACTGCCGCAGCAATCAAACGATTCTCACCTTTTTGATACAAATCTTTTTCCATTAACCATTTTTCGCAAAAGTTATATCTGTTTTGAAGCATATGAAGTTTACCCTTGCGATAACAATTGGTTAGCGATTGGTCGTGTTGCACATAATAGTAAAGTGGCTCATTTATGATTGCAATATTATTTACTTTTTCAGCATAAAGAATGTTGAAAACATCATCTTCGGTGAAAAACTCACGCTCTGACACAAACATCTCCAAAGCCATACAACTTTTTTTAAACATTCTTACACACATAAAACCGGGCAAATTCAAATGCTTTCCGTCATATATCCTGCCAATTAACGGCAAAATATATTTATCGTCAATTTCACTTTTATTTAACGAATTTTTCTTATATGGTAAATAAACCGGTGTTTGTGATTCACCCTTAACAACATAATAACCACAAATTGCGAGTTCGGCATTTTGCTGTTTTATGGCGTTAAATAAATTTAAAAGATAATCTTCGTGAAGATAATCATCACTGTCAACAAAGGCAATATATTCACCATTGGCCTTCTCTAACCCCGCTATACGAGCAGAAGTCAACCCGCCATTTTCCTTGTGAACAACCTTAATTCTTTCATCTTTTTTTGAAAGCGTGTCACACATTTTCCCACTATCGTCGGGTGAGCCGTCATCCACTAAAATCATCTCGAAATCTGTGAAACTTTGTGAAAGAATACTGTTTATGCACTTTTCAAGATATAATTTTGTTTTATATACAGGTACAACAACAGAAATTCGGGGCATATTATTACCTCATCTTTAATTATTTTTTTAAAAAAATTTTTACAAAATATTTAGTTTTACTATTTAACTTGTTGTTTGCTTTTTATTCGCCCAAACCAAATCAAAAATTTGTTTTTTATATTTTCTAATTTCTTTGTTAAATAATCCAAAAAGCAATATCCAAGTACACCGGAAAATGCACCAAGTATGTTAAAAATCACATCATCCGCCTCGGCCATGCCAAGTGAATATACAAACTGAATTCTTTCAACAACTACCGAAAGAATAACCGCCAATAAAACAGTAATTACAGCATTTGTTTTTTTATATTTTTTAAAAAGCAGGTAAGGCGTAAAAACGCCAAGCGGAACATATAACAGCCAGTTCATAAAAACTGTGCGGTACATTTCGGGTTGTTTTTTTGCCATTATAAAGCTGTAAAAGGGTGTAAGTTCTACGGAATAAGTCCCCGCTTCACGCTTAAGAATGGTTATGTAAAGTATACCCCATACAGACAGCGCAAAACCAACAAAACTTAAAACTTTAAGCCATTTAGATTTACTATATAAAACATTCAAAACTGCATAACCGATTACAAAAACAACCGCCAAAACAAATGCCCAAAATAAAGGCAACGCATAAATTCGTCTTAACATATAAAAACCATATCCACAAATTAGTTATTTATTTCATTTTCTAAAATAGTTTTTACAACCTCATGGTGGGCTTCACAACGAATATATGCCAAAGTTACACGCATTTTTTTCTTTTTAACGAATAAACTTACAAGTTTGTTGCCAAACATTCTGTTTAATTTATTAAAAACTCTTGATTTGCCATAAACATTTGGCAATACCAATGCTTCGCTTCGTTTGCAAAAATTATCCCACTCGTCTTTTATAATTTGCGGGTCCATAAGTGGTTTTGAATCTTCAAAAAATTCATTGATACGCGCTGTATATTCTTCTTTGGGCGCAACCTTAACACCATTTTCAAGTGCTGATAAAAGATTGTGTTCGAGTTTTATATTACCATCACTTAAAACCAAGGTGAAAATCAGTCCCTCGTTCCACGCATTACTGTTTTTGCGATAGCCAAATATACTGTTACCTTGACCATAGACAATGGGTTTACTATCATATTCTTCCATTGTACCGATGCAGTGGCTGTGTTGACAAAAGACTGCATCCGCGCCGTTATCCACCATAGCCCTACACTTTTTTTGAAGCAAAGGTGATGGGAATTTATAATGTTCTATACCACCGTGATACAAAACAATTACATAATCACAATCTTTTTTAAGATTTGTAATAAAATTTAAACTTTTATAAGGGTCAAACCAGTTAGCACCCGCAGAATTTTCGGTTGCTAAATTGAATTCGTGCTCGGCAAATGAAACAAAAGCAACCTTTTTGCCTTTAATTTCAACAACCAAAGGTTTTGATGCTTCATTAGCATTTAATCCACCGCCAAAATAAGCCAAATCACAGTCATTTGCTAATTTAAGTGTGTCCTTAACACCTTGTTCGCCATAGTCTAAAATATGATTATTAGCAAGAGAAATAGCGTCAAATCCAACATTTTTAAGAAGCCCCACAACATTTGGCTTTGCTTTTAAATTTGGACCTGTTTTAATAATGGGCTTGTCACACTCTGTCGCGGGACATTCAAAATTACAAATTGAATAATCCGAATTTTGAAGTATAGCGCTAATATCCGAAAACAATGCGTTTGGGTTATTATCAAACAATTCTTCGTAATCTTTTGTCGGACAGATATCACCTAATATAGTAATTTTAATTTCTTGAGACAAGGATTAAGCCCCCTTTTTTATTAAAACTTATGAATTATATATTTCTTTAACCAAAACTGCTTCTGCCGAAACATCAAAGCCCGATTTTCTAACGGCATTTTCTATTTCGTTGGTATCAACTGATTTTGTGTTTGATAGGTTATTTATTATATTATCTGCCCATTTTTGTGGGTCGTTTCCATCAATAAAAGAAACTAAATTAGCGCCAACATCACAAAGTTGTGGAAAACCGTTTGACAAAATGCAGTTGACCCCGCTTGCCTGTGCTTCGACTGCGGTTAAGCCCAAGCCCTCACGCACAGAGGTGCCCAAATATAAATCAAACCCGTGATAGAGTGCGGTTAAATCCTCACGCACACCAACATAATGAAAACGAGGGTCGTTTCCGAGTTTTTCAAAAAGGTAATTTACCGAACTTTCGCTTTGCTTTCTTCCCGCCACAACATAGTGACAGTCAAAGCCCTTTTTCCAAAGTGTTTTGATTACATCGGCAGCCAATTCATAATTTTTAACCTTTGCAATTCGGCCAACAGTACCAATAACGAAAGCATCTTTCGGAATTTCAAGTTCATCACGGATGGTTTCGCCTGAATACCTTGAAAATTTTTCAAGCTCAATTGCGTTATGAATTACCTTGGCTTTTTCGCTTTCACAATGCTTTTTGGTAAAAAGACTTGCAAGTGCTTCTTTCGAACAACCAAAATAATCGGTTGCATACTTATTTATCCAATATCTTTGGAGATATAATTCGGTGTAATTTGCGATTTTTGAAATAATGCTTCCGTCAAACCTTAATTTTGCGTGACTGTGAACAATTATCTTTTTAATCCCTGCTTTTGCGGCACATTTTGAAATAATGCCACCCTTTGAATTAAGGTGAGAATGCACCGCATCTATATGACCGATTTGTTCTATAACGGCTTTAAACTGGCGGGAAAATTCCTTAACACCAACATCCCAAACAGCATCTATATAATACATTTCAATGCCCAATGATTTAAGCTCGTCATCAAAATCGCCTTTGGGACGACTTCCCTTTTTGGCAACAACCAAAAATATGAAACGAAAGTCGTTATGTAAATGCCTTACCAAATCCATCAGCATCATTTCGGCACCGCCACGGTCCATAATGCTGGTTACCTGTAAAATTGTTTTCATAGCTTTATCCTTTTATATCCCACATATCGCCAACAATTTTGTCATATTCTTTTGGAACAAAATCAGGCGCACCACCTGCGGGGAAAAATGTAAGCTCACCAAAATACACCTTGCCGCCGACCTGATATAAATCAACACGAACATAAGAAAATGGTTTCGATAAATCGGTTGCAATTTTTTTCATTTCCTCAAAGGCATAGGGTTTTTCAACCTTTATGTCGGGGTTGTGTGGTAATTCCTTACCAAAGGGCATAATTTCCCAATTCATATTATAAAAGTTGCGTGTGTTTTGGGCGGTATAACGGCCAACTTCAAGCTGTAAAAATTCGGGTTTTCCGTTAAAGCAATAAAATTTATAATCCATAAGTCCGCCCGACTCATCCTCTAAATACTTTTCGGCAACTATGCGTTTTTTCAGCTTTTTATAAACCCATTCGCGACCGCTCCAATAAATATCCTGTTTAAGCCAAAGTTTCATAAGAGCTTTTTCTTTTTTCCAGTTAATATCGTCTTTATTTTTAACAATAAGGTTCCATCCGCTTGCATGGGCCGCCTTTAAAACAAACTGCTGCGGAAACTTTTCTAATGGAATATCCTTAACCGAATCATATACACCATAGCTTTCATTTAAAAGGTGCTCATACCCACAGTCAATTATATATTCCCTAACATCGTGTTTATCAGCACATTTTGACATTAAAGGGTTATGAGAATTTAATTTATACCATTGTTGCTTTTCGCTAAAAGTTTTAGGCGAAATCAAATCAGGTATCAACCCACCCGATTTTTTCTTATAATAATGGATAACCGCCTTTTCATCGTTTAATATAGCGGGGTTAATTTTACATTTTAAAATATGATACCAGTGGATTAAATACTCTAAAACAAATCCTCTGTCGCCCATAAATATATCTCCTTTTATCTTTGCCAAATAAATTGGAAGTTGTTAAGAGTTGACCTTGTTGATACTTCATAAAACCAATAGGCAAAATAAAACGCAAGAATCAAAACAGTCAATAACATTTGGTCACTTTTCTTCATGCCCTTTAAAATTCTTGGGAAAGCCAAAGTTGCATAAATGTCGGTATAAATACCAACTCTTGCAAGATATGCGCTGCCGGATGTTGCAAACATAAAGGTTGCATTCAATAATAACATCGTAAAATAAAAAGTATTTTCTTTATCCTCAAAGAAATCCTTTCTAACAAGCAAGGCCAATGCAATAGGTGCAAAAGCAACCAAAACGCGGAAAATTGTAACAGATTCTTGCATGTATGCATATTGGCTTTGTTCACTTCCCTTTATGTCGGACATAATACCAAAGAAAAAGTCGTATGAATAGCGCATAGCAACAGCAATAACAACCAGCACAATTATGTTTTTAATCGTTATTTTTTTATTAAATACGAAATACATCGGAAGCATAATTAGTGCCGTTAGATGAAATGCAGAAGCAAGTAAAACCACAAGCGCATATTTCCAAAACTTTTTGTGAAGTATAAACCTGTGTCCTGCAAAAATTATTGCTGCTGCCGCATATTGACGAATACCATTAAACGACCCATGCCAAGCACCGATGAATATATAAAGCAAAAAGCTGATAAACGCGCTTTCGGTATATTTAGAAATTGTTTTAACATTTAAAGCAACCGTAAAAAGTGACATGCAAAAAAACATTGAAACATAATCGTTATATATAAATCTGCTTAAATAAGCAATAATTTCAAATCCAGGCTCTTTAAATGTTATTATATGCTGCCATACTTCTTGCCAAGTGACATCAAAACTTCCGATATAGTTACCGTAATCATTACCAACTCTATATCTTAGTCCCGCAAAAAGGACTAACACAGCACAAGCTAACATCACGTACAATTTCCATGCAAAATCAGATGAATTTGCTCTATCACTAAGAGATATTTCTTTAGACTTGTCAGCCAAAATAGAAAGCACAAAAACCAAAATTATTGCAATAAAATAAGGTAACATATTTTCATCCTTTTCTTTATATCTAATGCAACAATATCATTTATTATAGATTTTCTTTATACCACTCTATCGCTGCGTCAATACCGCGTTTAAAATCCCATTCAGGGTCATAACCCAAAAGTTCCTTAGCTTTGCTTATATCGGCATTGCTGTGCTTAATATCACCCTTGCGGTCAGGGCCATAAATGGGCTTTGTATCAACGCCAAGTGCTTTTGTAAGACCGAAATAAATGTCGTTAAGATATTCACGGCCACCATAAGCAATATTATATGCTTGACCGTCAGCTTCCTTAGGTGCGAGGCAAGCCTTTAAATTGGCTTCAATAACATTTTCAATATAAGTAAAGTCACGGCTTTGTTTGCCGTCACCGTTAATGGTGGGCACTTCGCCGTTTAATAGCATTTTAATAAATTTCGGAATAACTGCAGCGTAAGCGCCGTTAGGGTCCTGTCTGCGACCAAAAACATTAAAGTAACGCATACCGATTGTCGCCAAGCCATAATGCATTGTGTATTGCTTTGCCCATTCCTCATCACAACGCTTTGTAAGGGCATAGGGAGAAAGTAAATTGCCTTCTCTACCCTCTTTCTTAGGTAAATTCGGCTCGTCCCCGTAAACGCTTGAACTTGAAGCATAAACAAACTTTTTAACACCGCATTGACGGGCGGCTTCAAGCATATTAAGTGTGCCTTGAATATTGTTTAAACTGTAAAACAACGGCATTTCAAGACTTCTCGGCACGCTACCCCAAGCGGCTTGATTAAGAACGTAATCAACACCTTCACACGCCTTCATACAAGTGTCTAAATCCTTAATATCGCCCTTTATAAATTCATAGTTTGGGTTTTTGATAAACATATCAACATTTGCTTGTTTGCCTGTTGACAAATCATCAAGGCAACGCACCTTATAACCCATTTCAAGAATTGCTTCACAAAGGTTTGAGCCGATAAAGCCCGCACCGCCTGTAACTAAAAACAAAGAATTTTCGGGGAATTTTAAATGTTTATAACCCATAATTATAATCTCCAATAAATATATCCGTCATTTTCATAGGTCTTGCGGTCAAGAAGTCCTTTAATATCAGCAAGTACCTTTTTGCTGTTATCAGCCGATTTAAACATTTTGTCAAAATCAACGTTGGTAAGAGTTTTAAACTCTTCGTGTGCAACTGCTAAAATTACAGCATCACAATCTTTAATGTCAGAAATATCCACAAATTCCATACCATAAAGATGACTCGCTTCATTTTTATCAGCAACGGGATCAGCAACGGTTGCGGTAATGCCGTATTCCTTTAATTCGTTATAAATGTCGATAATCTTTGTGTTGCGGGTATCGGGACAATTTTCCTTAAAGGTAAAGCCCAAAATAGCAACCTTTGCATTTTTAATTGCAACATCAGCTTTAATAAGATTTTTAACAACGCTTTCAGCAACATATTTGCCCATATCGTCGTTTATACGTCTACCCGAAAGAATTACTTGGCTGTGGTACCCAAGTTGTTCTGCCTTATATGTAAGATAGTAAGGGTCAACACCGATACAGTGACCACCAACAAGACCGGGGTAAAATTTAAGGAAGTTCCATTTAGTACCCGCCGCTTCTAAAACCGATTTTGTATCAATACCCATTTTGTTAAAGATAATTGAAAGTTCGTTCATAAAAGCAATATTAATATCGCGTTGGCTGTTTTCAATAACCTTTGCAGCTTCGGCAACCTTAATTGAAGATGCCCTGTGAACACCTGCATCAACAACGATTTCATAAACCTTGGCAACCTCTTCAAGTGTTTCATCGTCCATACCCGAAACAATTTTAACAATAGTTTCTAAACGGTGCACCTTATCGCCGGGGTTGATGCGTTCAGGAGAATAACCAACCTTAAAGTCAACACCGCATTTAAGACCCGATTCCTTTTCCATAATCGGCACACAAACATCTTCAGTAACACCTGGGTAAACGGTTGATTCAAACACAACTATTGAACCCTTTGTAAGATTGCGACCAACGATTTTACTTGCACCTTCAACAGGGGTAAGGTCGGGTGTATGGTCATCATTAACAGGAGTAGGTACTGCAACAATATGGAATTTCGCATCACGCAAACGGGTTTCATCCGCAGTAAATTCAACTGTGGTATTTTTAATTGCCTCATTACCAACCTCGTTTGTGGGGTCAATACCTGATTTATAAGTTTCGATTTTTGCTTTATTAAGGTCATAACCAATAACCTTAACACCTCGTTTTGCAAATTCGATAGCGATAGGCATACCAACATAGCCAAGACCTACAAGTGAAATAGCTTCTTCTTGTGATTTGATTTTTTCATAAAGTAACATGTAAAATTACTCCTCATTTTATAAAATTATTTATTTCAGAAAATATTTATTTTTCTCGGTTTTGCATGTAAAGTTTTAAGCGTCTGGGTACAAAATCCGAAATAATTGGGGTTAAAATTAAATACCATTTACTTATTGGATATTTAAGCATTTTAAAACCCAAATAACGCGTTTGTGTCATATATAAACTGTATTTAAACTTTCTTCGTTTAATTGCGTTGCGGTCTTCTAACACCTTAAATAACGGTTCGTCAAGATTATTGCCTTCAAAACCCATTGCATAAAATCTAAACCACAAATCAAGGTCTTGTCCTCTTTCTGTCCTGTTAGAAACCACATATCCATTTAGCGCATCATAAGCCGATTTTCGCATCATAATGGTTGCGTGACAAAACGGCACCCGTTTATAAAGCGTGAATCTATTCGGATTTTTTTCTGCCTTATAAACATCATAGTCGGAATTTTCATCGAACCTAACCATACTTGTACCAACAACAGCGTGTTCGGAATGTGCATCTAAATATGCAACCTGTTTTTCAAATCGTTCAGGCAAAGAAACATCATCCGCATCCATTCTTGCAATATATTCACCACTTGCTACCGCAAGGCATTGATTAAGCGAATACGGAAGTTTGGAATTTTTTTCGTTTCGTAAAATCAAAAATTTTTCAGGATATTTTTCTTTATATTCCTGTAAAATTTTGTATGTAGAATCTGTCGAACAGTCATCACAAATAACAAATTCCCAGTCGCTGTATGTCTGATTCAAAATAGATTCTATTGACCTTTTCAAAGTATCCTCACAGTTATATGTTGCCATAATAACAGAAACTCTTGCCATTTTAAAACCTCAATTTACATATTCCAAAAGAATATTTATAATTTTTTTAACAATATTGTCGCTTGCATATTCTTTTTGTGTTTCAAAACCCGCTTCAACAAATTCTTTGCACTTTTGCGGGTTTTGGATAAGTTCTTCAATGCGACTTGCGAATTGCTTGGCATCATCTTGATTTATCAAATATCCGTTTACACCGTCTTCTATAACGGTTGAATGGCCACGGTTATTTGTAGCAACAACAGGCAATTTACAATACATTGCTTCAACCAAATTTAAACCAAGCCCTTCAATGCGGCTTGAAGCGACACAAATATCAGACATTGCATAAATATTAGCAACATCATTGCGCCAACCCAATGTTTTTACATAATCTTTAAGTCCAAGTTCGGTTGCATATCGGTCTATCTCACCATTATAATGGTCGAAACCGGGCAGTACCAAATAAATGTTTTTATTGTTTTTATGAAGAATTTTTAATGTATCAACCAAAAGCTTTTGGTTTTTATTGGGAATTAGCTCAGCCAAATATGTAAGCACCGTTGCATCTTGCGGTATTGACATTTCATTTCTATATTGGGTCCTTATTTCGTCGGGATTTTCAACATTAAATCTGCTGTAATCTACCCCAATGCCCTCAATATAATAAGTTTTAGGTGGTTTTAATTTGTATAAAGTGTTTTCATAGTCTTCCTTGTTTATGCAAATAATTGCATCGCTAAGTCGCGCCATCAACCATTCGGCAACAAAAAATGTCCACCAATACCACCAAGGTGCTACCTTGCAAAAATCATACCCGTGCGAAAAGAAGACAACCTTTACTTTCTTGTTTTTAGAAAATAATTTTGCAACGCGACCCGCAACACCGCCTATGGCAGTATGACAGTAAATAATGTCATAATGATTTTGTTTTGCAATTTTGCATACCTGCCATATGCCCTTAAAGGTTTTTAAATTTATTGTGGCACGCTGATAACACAACTTAAATTGTTCTCGGCAAAAAGGGATTTCTTCATCCCCTGCACAAGCAACATCCACTTCCCAGCCCATATTGTCTAATGCCTTTATTGTAGGAATATGAAATTTTAGGACATGTTCTTTAGCAACATTAGCTACAAACAATACCTTTGCCATTGTTTCACCTCGTTATTCTTACGTAACTTTTGATAAGTTTTTATACGTCAGTAATTCTTCTTAGCACACACTCGAACGCCTCTGCATAATCACAGCCTGATTGTGCACCTCTGTAAGCGGCCAACCCTGTGATTGCTTCATTACTTCTTGGGTGTGGATAATCTCTCATTACACCGTGATAACATTCAAGCGCTTTTATTTTTATATCAACAAGCTCTTTACCAATTTCAACATATGTATTTGGGGTAAAGCGATTAAAAGATGTATTAACCGACCATTCGGTTGCTGATAAAACCTCCATATACCAAAGTTCTTTAAGTGGCGTAACATTTGGTTTTCTTTCAAACAACCTAACCGCTGCCTGACAAGCAAGTGAAGTATGCATATGGTCGTTATTTGTGTCAGATGGGTGGTGTGTGATAACAACTTCGGCATTAAAGTCTTCAATGCATTTTTCAATAAACTGCACTAAATCGAGATGCGCTACTGTATTCATTTTAATGTTTGGAAAATCGGCTTTGTAAACCTTTTCTATTCCCAAAATAGCAAATGCGTTTTCTTCATCTTGTTGTAATGTGGCAGAAATATTTGCTCGCGCTGCAGCGTGGTTAGCCATAACACACACAGCAACCTTGTGGCCTTTATTTGTTAATTTGCCGACCGTGGCACCTGCGCCCAGTACCTCATCATCCGGATGCGCTACTACAAGTAAATAGTTCATTTTTGTTCTCCTTATATTTAAAAGAGTTGCCATCGCATAACTTACGCAATCATACATTTAACATTATAACACATCCGTCATGCAAAAGCAACTAATATTTAACTATATATAATTATATAATTTATATAT
>CAMFSU010000038.1 GCA_945983355.1 uncultured Clostridia bacterium
GCTGCTGTCAATTATTTCAAGCGGTAAACCGCTTTGACCAATAAACATTTTATATTCAAAATTTTCAAATTTGCCCTTTGTAAAAAATTGGTTATCGTTTTCATAAACCTTTGGGGCTTCATCCATAAAGGCGTTATAAATAAAGGAAATTGCATTGGTTTGGTTTGGTGAATTTAAATTATAAGAAAGGCCCTTAAAATCGGCTTTAATATTGCCATTAGTTACGGTAAAAGTAATATCTTTAAGGTCATCGGGCTGTAAAATTTTAAGTGTCATCTTGCCGTTTTGGTTGATTTCGCCTGAAATTTCGTAAAATTCGTTATAATATGTTAGCTCTGCCGTAAAGGTGAGATTTCGTGTTACAGGTTTTATGGTGGATGCATTTGTGCAACCGACAAGAAGTAAAAGCGAAAAAATACAAAGCAGCTTTTTCAAAAAAATCGCCCCATTTTAAAATATATTTTTAATATGTTTATGAAACGGGGCTTTGTTTTATGTCAATAAAAAAGCCACCGTGAAAACCACGGTGGCAAGATTTTTGTTATTTAAAAGCCGAATTTGCAACAAACTTTGGCAAGGATTTTTTAATAGCTGCTTGAAGCTTTTCATTTGGTGAAAAGACAATATAGTTAACCTTTGAGTCATCAGGTGAAGTGACAATTAAATAAGCATTGGGGTCGTTTTGGTCACAAGCGAAAAGCAAGCTTTCTTTTTTAACATTTTGAATTAAGGCGGGGTTAAACTTTTCAACACGCTCAACCTTTGAAAGTGTGATACTTGCAAGGCGTTTGCGGGCTGATTTGTTTATAATTTTGTCAACATCCATATCTTCGTTAGTTACAATATATTCATACTCAACATTGAATTTTGTGGTAAGCCACCAAGCGCCGTAAAGGAGGCCGATAATAACAATGGCGGTAAGTGCCCCAAGCAACGGGAAAAAGAAAAGAAATGCCGAAATTAAAATGGCTAAAAACCAAATAAAAAGCACAAGTGCCAATGTGCCACTGCTTTTTTTAATGCGTACAATTTGTTCAAAAAAGGTATCCATAATAATAATCTCCAAAAATGATATTTTATATATTATACAACAAAAAGGTTGCCACTTGCAATAGTTAAATTTATAGTATATAATTATTACATCAAAAACAAAGGAATTTTATGATGAAAAAAAGTAATAAGCCCACTTTAAGTTGGATTTATAAGCATACTAAAATTCATTTACCTGCTTTGCTGTTAATTTCTGTGTTGGCGGCGGTTGTGTCGGTGCAGTTTGTGGCACTTGCCATGCTTTCAAAAACTGTGTTGGAAATTGCAACAGGCGACCAAGGCGGAAGCATTTTAAATTACGGTATTTTGCTTTTGGCTTTGGTAGTTTTACAGGTTTTGTGTTCGGCAGCTGAAAGCATTTTAAAGGCGCGTGTTTCTGGCAAGCTTATAATCACTTTAAGGGAGAATTTGTTTAAACAAATAGGCCAAAAAAAGTTTAGTGACATTTCAAAATACCATTCGGGTGATTTGCTTAACCGCTTAACCTCGGATGTTGAGGTTTTGCAGGTTGGTGTTGTGAACATTGTGCCCAATTTGGTTTCAATGGTTACAAGAATTATCGGCTGTGTGGCGGCACTTGTTTT
This sequence comes from uncultured Clostridia bacterium, assembly GCA_945983355.1. GTDB lineage: Bacteria > Bacillota > Clostridia > Oscillospirales > Acutalibacteraceae > UBA737. Next base: position 1,635 of record CAMFSU010000038.1, read on the forward strand.
GTTAGAACCAAAGCTTGCCATAATTATTTTGTTTGTGGGCGTGTTAATACCCGCTCTTGCAAGAATTTTAAGCAATAAGTATAAGGTTTTACATAGAAAGGTGCAACAAAGCGAGGGTGAGTCACGCTCGTTTATGCAGGAATGTATTGCAAATCTTTCGGTTATGAAAACCTTTAAAACAAAGGATTTTATACTTGATAAATTAAATCGATATTTAAAAGAAAATTACAAAATCAAAATGAAGCGTTCGGTTTTGTCGGTTTTTTTACATTTGGGGCTTTATTCATTTTTTACTGTCGGTTATTATGCAGTGCTTTTATGGGGCGCGGTACAAATTGCAAACCCGACTGTTGCCATAACCTACGGCACACTTATCGCATTTTTACAGCTTGTATCACAGCTACGACTTCCGCTTCAAAATATTTCGGGCATTTTACCGCAGTATTATTCACTTTTAGCATCGGCAGAACGGCTTATGCAAATTGAAAAGCTTGACAGTGAAAGTGTATCGCTTGCAAGCGATGAGCTGCAAAAATGCTGTGATGAATTTAAAACCATTAAAGCCGAAAGCATTTGCTTTGATTATGATGATGAATCGGTAATTAGGGATTTATCGTTTGAAATAAACCGCGGCAGTATGACGGCAATTTTGGGTGAAAGTGGTGTTGGAAAAAGCACATTGTTTAAACTGCTTTTAAACCTTTACGACATTAAAAGCGGAAGTTTGACTTTAAACGGCGAAACACCCATTGATGCAAGTGTTAGGGGAATATTTTCTTATGTGCCGCAGGGCAATATGGTTGTTTCGGGCAGTGTTAAAGAAAATATCAAAATGTGCAACCCCAATATTTCCGATGAAGAGGTTATAAATGCGGCAAAGGTTGCCGAAATTTATGATTATATCATCACCCTGCCAAACGGACTTGATACCGAGCTTTCGGAGCATGGCGCAGGCCTTTCTGAAGGCCAGCTTCAGCGAATTGCAATAGCCCGCGCCATTGCAAACGATTCGCCGATTTTACTTTTGGATGAGGCAACCTCGGCACTGGATAAGCAAACCGAAAAGCGTGTGCTTGATAATATTAAGGCACTTACCGATAAAACGGTGATTTTGGTAACTCACCGCACCTCAAACCTTAATTTGTGTGATAATGTAATTAATTTAACTGAATAAGCTTTTTAAAATTTTAAGACTACACTTTTTTGAGTGTAGTCTTTTTTTGTCGGTGAATGGCGGTTTTTGGGTTGGTATAATGACCACGCTGGAAGGAGGCGAAAAATTTGCGAGAGAGTGACAAGCTGCTTTATAAAACCCTAAAAAGCATTTTAAATGAAAAGCTATCAGCAGAGGAGACCCAAGCTCTTAAAGAGGAGGGGTTTGAGGTAAAAAGCCCCACAAGAAAAACGGCTGTGATGGTGGCACTTTATAAAAAGGCGGTGACGGGTGACCTTTCAGCTATAAAGGAGTTGCGTTCTATCGTGAGTGAAAAAAAGGACGAAAAGCCGACTGATAACAGGACGGTGATGATTATTGATGACATCCGAGATTAAGATGTCGGAAATTGTGGGCGGTGGCTATGATAAATTTTGGAACTGCAAAAAGCGTTATCGCGTGTTAAAGGGCGGTAAGGGTTCTAAAAAGTCGGCAACGACGGCGCTTAATTTTATTTTTCGGCTTATGAATGAGGAAAAGTCTAATCTTTTGGTGGTGCGACAGGTTATGAACACCCACCGCGACAGCACCTTTGCCCAGCTTAAATGGGCACAGCAGCGGCTTGGGGTGAGTGAATATTGGAATAACACTGTATCACCGCTTGAAATGACCTATAAGCCAACAGGTCAAAAAATTATTTTTCGCGGCTTTGATGATGTTTTAAAGCTTGCCTCAACAACGGTACCGCAGGGATATTTAAATTATGTCTGGATTGAGGAAGCGTTTGAAATTTCAAGCGAAGCGGATTTTGATAAGCTTGACCTTTCAGTGCCGCGTGGCAGCATACCGCCGCCATTTTACAAGCAAACCACCATAACCTTTAACCCGTGGAGTGAAACCCATTGGCTTAAAAAACGGTTTTTTGACCAAAAAAGCCGTGATGTTGACACCTTTTCGACCAATTACCTAATAAATGAGTTTTTGGACGATACCGACCGCGCGGTTTTTGAACGCATTAAAAAAACCAACCGCAGAAAATACGAGGTGGTAGGGCTTGGAAATTGGGGCATATCAGAGGGCCTTGTTTTTGAAAATTGGCAGGTAGGGGACATAACTGTGCCGAAAAGCGATGAATATAAATGGAAAAGCTTTTTTGGGCTTGATTACGGTTATACAAACGACCCCACCGCCTTTGTGGCCTTTATGGTAAACCCCATTGAAAAACAAATTTATATATACAGCGAATTTTACGAAAAGCGAATGCTTAACAGCGACATTGCAAACAAAATAAAGGCGCTTGGCTTTTCGAAAGAAAGAATTCGCGCCGACTGTGCCGAGCCAAAATCTAACGATGATTTGAGGCGGCTTGGCATTAGCCGAATTTGCCCGTCTTACAAAGGGCGGGACAGCATTTTAAACGGTATTGCGGCCATTTCGGAATATCAGATGACGGTTAGCCCCAAATGTGTGAATATGATTAGGGAGCTGTCATCTTATGTGTATGATGAACGGCGAGAGACAAACGGACTTCGTATGCCGAAGGACAGCGAAAACCATTTGTGCGATGCCTTGCGTTATGGTTTTGAAGATGTGAAATTTTTTAAACCAAACGCCCAAAAAAGCCGTATTAGAAACGATGGCGCAATTACCGTTAACGATTTTAAAGGAGGTTGGGATTAGTGATTATTCTGTTTCTGCTTTTAGCAGTATGCTCCTTTTTATTGGGCTTCATTTTGGGGGCTTTTAAAAAACCGCAGGTTAAAACACCTAATATTAAGGCTTTTGAAAGCGATGATTTTACCACCCAAAAAGAGTATGAAAATTTTTTGAATTATGACGGCACTATGCAGGAATAAGGTGATTTTATGAAAGAAGTTATTAAAGAAAAAGAAACCAAACTGCAAGAAAAATTAGAGCTTTCGGAAGAACTTAAGGAAACCTTTAAGGAGCTTAATGAAAGCTTTCCTGAAATAAAAAGCATTGAAGATTTGCCCGAAAGCGTAATTGAAAATGCAATAAACAGCGGAAAGCCCTTGCTTGATGAGTATTTAAGATACCGTCTTTTGCAGGAAAAGGCAATAAAGGAAAATGTTTCGGCACAAAAGAATGCCCAAAACAGCAGCGTTGGTTCCCAGCTTAACAAATCAAGGGGCGAAAACCCCGAAACCGCCGAGTTTTTAAAAGGACTTTGGCGCAAATAAACAAATTGGAGGAAATTTAAAATGGCAATTAATTCAATAGAAAATGCAGTAAGATATGCAGGCGAGCTTGACAAAATGTTTGCACAAAAAAGTGCAACCGGCTTTTTTGCCGACAATGCCCTTGCAACAAAATTTGTAGGTGCTAAAACCGTAATTATTCCCGATGTTGATTTTCAAGGTCTTTCTGATTATGACCGCGACACAGGTTATACAAAGGGCGCAATTACCGTTTCTAACACCTCTTACACAATGGCAATGGACCGTGCACGTTCCTTGCAAATTGACCGCGAGGATATGGACGAAACAGGCATTGCAAACTTGGCAGGTAAAATTTTGGGCGAATATGTTCGCACCAAGGTTGTGCCCGAATGTGATGCTTATGTGCTTTCAAAGCTTGGCGGTTTAGCCCTTACAAGAAGCAATGTTATCGACGGTGACATTGAAAAGCCCTATGAAGCATTATGCAAGCTTATTAACGAGGTTCAGTCGGTTGTTGGCTATGATGAAGAATTGGTGGCTTTTGTTGACGGTTATATGTTTGCCGCTTTACAAAATTCAACCGAAATTTCTAAAATGATTACCGTTTCTGACTTTAAGCAGGGCGATATTTCATTAAAGGTTAAGTCTATTAACGGCGTGTCACTTATTCCTGTTGTTGCTGACAGAATGAAGACAGCTTATACCTTTAACACAGGCGCGGCTGGTGGCTTTGCACCCATTGAAAATGCGCGTGAAATTTACATGCTTGTGCTTCCTAAAACTGCGGCACATCTTGTAAAGAAAACCGAAAATATGCGTATTTTCACACCCGAACAAAACATTGATGCAGATGCTTACAAGTTTGACTATCGCATTTATTATGATGTATTTGTAAACAAAAGCGGTTTAGACAGCATCTGGGGTTGGATTTCTCCCGCTGTGAGCATTACCACACAGCCCGCTGATAAAGCTGTAAACGAGGGTTCAATCAGCGGCTCTTTAACAGTTAGCGCTCAAAGTGAGGGCGCACTTACATACCAGTGGTATCAGTGCCAGGATGAAAACAAAACAGGCGCTGTAAAGATGGCAGGTAAAACCTCGGCTTCTATGACTATCCCAACCGACCTTACCGAAGGCGAATATTTCTATTTTGTTAAGGTGATTGTTGATGGTGCGGCTTCTACCTACAGTGATGTTGCAGTTGTAACAGTTTCTTAAAATTAAAGCTTGAAGGGGAGAAAAAATCTCCCCTTCATTCCTAAAAGGAGGTAACGAATTTGAAGCTACTGCCTAAAGAAATTTTTTCAGAATATGAAAAGGGTGTGCAGTACAAGGCATCCCTTGGAAGTCGCGGACTTTTTGAACAAAACAAAATCAACGAACGCTTTTTCATCGGTGACCAATGGTACGGTGCAAAATGCGGTAACGACCGACCGCTTGTAAGATACAACATTATTAAGCGAATTGGTGACTATAAAATGTCGCAAATTTTATCCGCACCTGTTACGGTTAATTTTTCGGCAGAGGGCATACCCCAAAGCAAAGAGGAAGAACTAAAGCTATTTGAAAAAGCACCAAGCGGGGCAGTCAATCAAACCGAAATTAACAGCTTAACCACAGCGTTTAGAAAATATTTTGATGTAACCGCCGAAAGACTTTCCTTTAATGTTTTACAGGAAAAGCTTTTGAAAAATGCCTTTGTTACGGGCACAGGTGTGCTTTATACCTATTGGGACCCAACGGCTAAAACAGGTCTTTTTGCTGATGATAAAAAAACAAGCGAAATCAAGGGTGATATTTGCTGTGAGGTTTTGGATATTGAGGATGTTTATTTCGGTGATGATTATATTGAAGACATACAGTCACAGCCATTTGTAATTATTGCAAGCACCCTGCCGCTTGAAGAGGTTTTAAAAGAGGCCAGAATCAACGGCGCCGATATTGGTCAGCTTCGTGACATTGAAAACGGCGCGGTAAACAATAAGGTTTTGGTGCTTACAAAGCTTTTTAAGGAATATAAAGACAAAGAAAACTATACAATTAAAGGTGTAAAGGTATGCGAAAATGCAACCGTAAGGCGTGAATTTGACACAGGTCTTCGTTTGTATCCCTTGTCAATTTTTAAGTGGGAAAGAAGAAATAATTCACCCCTTGGTGAAAGCGAAATTACATATTTAATACCAAACCAAATTGCAATTAACCGAATGATTACCGCAAATGTATGGTCGGCAATGACAACAGGTATGCCAATAATGCTGGTAAACGGGGATACTGTCACCCAAAAAATCACCAACGAGCCGGGGCAAATTATTAAGGTTTACGGCAGTAATGAGGATGTAACAGGCGCGGTAAAATATGTCGCACCGCCGGTCTTTAACCAAGAGTATGATGCATCAATTAAAGCGCTTATTGAAAATACTCTTACCCAAAGCGGTGCAAACGAGGTGGCGCTTGGTGACAGCAGAGCGGATAATTTTTCGGCGCTTCGTGCTATGCGAGATGCAAGCTTAATGCCACTGTCTTTAACCAAAAACCGTTTTTATGCCTTTGTTGAGGATACCGCGCGTATTTGGGCAGATTTTTGGATTACTAAATATGAAAAGCGCAAAATTAAAATTGATGATAAAAACAGCACTTGGTATATGCCATTTAATGCATCACGCTATAAAAATTTAATTTTCAACACAAAGGTTGAGGTAAGCGCGGGGGCGCTCTACGGAGATGCAGACCGGCTCAACACCCTTATAACTCTTTTTGAAAAGGGTATTATTGACCGTAGACAACTAATTACTCGTTTGCCTGATGGAGTAGTGAGTGATAAAAAGCAGCTATTAAATGAAATTTTGGAGGAGGGAAACGCTAATGACGGGATATGATGTACTTAAAAAAGTGCTAAATCTTTTAGGTTATGTCGATAGTGATGATAGAGTTACGCACGATAGCGGACTTTATAACCGTTCATTTTATATAATCAACCAAATTTTGGCTGATTTAAATCAGGCCGAAATTAAAGGTATGAACGATGAAATTAAAATACCGCAAAAATCTGCCGAGGCGTTACCCTATGGCGTTGCAATGCTTTTGGCACTTGTTAGCGGGGATAGTAACAAAAACCACCTTTTTGCTGAAATTTATAATTCTAAACGCTCGGCGGCGCTTTGTCAAAAAGAAATAATTGATGACAAAATGCCAAATGTCGCATTGGGAGAGATTTAAGTGAAATATAATTCTTTAAAACCATCGGTTGTGAAGCGCTTCAAAATGCCATTACTTAACGGCGGTGCAGCTTTTAAAAAGCCACAAACCGAAATTTCAGATAATGCGCTTTTTGATTGCAAAAATGTTTGGTATAAGGATGGGCGGCTTAAAACTCGTTTGGGTCTTTTTGCAAAGAGTGAAAATGCGGTTGTGCTTGAAAAAGACAGCCCCTTTAACGAGTTTGATTATCATCTGACCGATACAGCGGTAAATTATTATGGTTTAGAGTATAAAATTGCATATTCAACCCTTTTAAGCGATGACTATATGTATGTTATAAATGTTTATTTGGTTTCAAGCGATTTTAATATAAAACCTATCGGCTCGTTTACATTTTTCCGACTTTCAAGTGAAATTTTTAATGCGCCCGAAAGCATTGTTTTTTATACCGGTACACCCCAAACGGGCGGAGGTATCTTTGCACTGGTAACTCTTTTAAACCAAGAAAATTATGGTGATAAATATTATAATATTTATGAAATAAACGAAGATTTTACCGACTGGCAAAGGGTTTATGATTTTTATACCCCAACACTTTTGGTAAATGGGCGGGGTAACAATTATGACAAAGCGCGTGCCGAAGCAAAGCTTAGCTTTAAAAACCCGCAAACTGTTGAATCGCAAAACCTTTTAAATAGTATGTTTTACGCTTACTATACATCCGACGGGTTTTCAAATATGTTCCGCTTGCCGTTTGGCAGTTTATCATCTGATACAATTACTTGCCGAATAAATTATACCCCATCTGCATTTGTTGAATGGAAAATTTTAGGCACAAATATCGCTGATACAAAAAGCTTTATGGGGCTTAACATTACATTAGAGGTTGACCGCGAAAAAGGAACACTTTCATTTTTTAAGGACAATGTCGATTATCCAATACCTGTTATATCAACATATAACGAAAACAACATTAAGGTGACTGCGGGCAAGAACACCCCAAACGGTTTAGAGCAGGTTGTAGATTCAAAATGCTCGCTTATGGCGGATGGCAGAATTTATCTTGCAGGCGGACAAAACGGTAATGTGCTTATAACTGCAAGGTGCGAAAACCCGTTATATTTCCCAAAAAGCTCGGCTGTAGAGGTTGGCGATGGCGGGGAAATCACGGCACTTTCATTGCAAAATAATAAAATAATTGCCTTTAAGCAAAGCGAAACCCATGCGGTAACCCTTAGAAAAGGTAAAATTATAAGCGAAATTTCGCTTATTTCGGATAATGATAAAATCTTTAAATCGGCCGATATATTAAACAGTCAGCTGCTTTTGCAAAATGTTGGCTGTTTATATAAGGGTACAGTTTGCAAGGTGGGTAAAAACACCGTTTGGCTTGCAAATGACAGAAATGTTTATTTAATTGACTCTCTTAGCGTTGACGGTGCGGTAAAGCTTACTGACGGGGCTGATGTCAAGGCGTTTTTGACATCCGACAGCTTTGCCGTAAGTGACGGGCAGTATTACATTTTGTCTTGCTTTAACACGGCGTTAGCGTGTGATTTGACAATACCGCAAAAACCAAAATGGTATCCCTGGCAAGTCGATAAAGGCATAATGCTTCGTGGCGGATTTTGCAAAAATTCTATGCTTTATTTCCTTTGCTCGAAAGGGCGGGAGGAAATCTTTTATGTTGCGGTCTTAAACGGCGACAGTGACACCGAAATTTGCTTTGACAGTAATAGCGAGCTTATAGCCCAAAGCAAAAAGGTTGAAAGCTTTATCGTAACAAAAAGCTATGCCTTGTCGGGTATGACGCAAAAGAACACCATCGAAAGCATTTATTTGGCTCTTGCGGGTAAGGGAAAGCTTAAAATTAAAATAAATGACAGGCAAACAGTAGAGGTTGATTTGAGATTTTCAACCGACGATTATGACAAGGGTGAATATAAAACCGTAATGCTTTCGCCCCATTTATATGATACGGAAAGTGTAAAAATTGAGATTTCTTCACTTGATGCATTTGCCGCTTCAGACATTGAAATTTTTTACAGAAAAACGGGTTGATTTTATGAAAAGGGTTTTGGCAGTTTTAATTTGCTTAGTGCTTTTGGCGGGTTGCTTTCAATTTGAAAAGAAAGAAACAACCAAAAAACACATTGGCGTTTGGCTTAGTTACAGCGAAGTAAATGCTATGCTTGACGGCGATTTCAAAACCGAATTTCAAAAGCTTATAAGAAACTGTAAAACCCTTGAAATTAAAAATCTTTATATTCATATAAGGGCTTTTGGCGATTCGCTTTATAAATCAAAATATTTTCCGCTAAATGAAAAGGTAAAAAAATACGATTTTGATATTTTAAAATATGTCACCACCCTTTGCCATAAAAACGGCATTTTAGTCCACGCGTGGCTTAACCCTTACAGAATTTCTACCAAAACACAGAATGTGGATGAAATAAGTACCGAAAGCCCTGCTTATTTATGGCAAAGGGATGATATAACAGATAATGATAAAAATGTCTGCTTTTCGGATGGTATCTATTTAAACCCTGCCGAAAGCGAGGTGCGGCGTCTTATTTTAAATGGGGTGAGGGAAGTGGTTAAAAATTATGATATTGACGGAATACATTATGATGACTATTTTTACCCCACACAGAGTGAAGCGTTTGACAAGGCATCCTATGATACATATATTAAAACCACCCAAAATCCATTAAGTCTTGCCGACTGGCGACGGGCAAATGTTGACGCACTTATAAGCGGCACATATAATGCCATAAAATTTGAAAAAGAAAGTGTTGTTTTTTCGGTAAGCCCTGCGGCATCAATTAGTAATAATTTTGAAAATTTATATGCCGATGTTGTTGGTTGGGTTAAAAATGGTTATGTCGATGTAATTATGCCACAGCTTTATTTTGGGTTTGAATATCCCGATGAAGATTTTAAATTTTCAAACCTTTTAAATGCTTGGAAAGAGCTTTCAAACCAAAATGAAAAAGTAAAGCTTATTATCGGTCTTGCCTTTTATAAGGCACAACCAACCCTTTCGGCCGATATAACCGAATGGCAGGAAAACGATGACATAATTGCGCGACAAGTGGATTTAATAGAAAATGATGACAAAGCAGACGGCTGGATTTATTTCTCATATTCATCGCTTTTTAGTGAAGCGGAAGAATTTAAAAATCAACGCAAAAATTTAAAAGAGAGGCAATAAAATGAACAGCACGGTAATAGTAGCACTAATTTCCTTTGCGGGAACCTTGCTTGGAACTGCCGGTGGTATTTTCGCTTCAAGCAAGCTGACCGATTACCGTTTGTCACAGCTTGAAAAGAAAATGGAGGGTTATTCGGCGCTAACGGCAAAACTGCCTGTTATTGAGGAAAAAATTAAAAACTCCGACCGACGAATTTCAAAGCTTGAGCGTGAAAACAGCCGCGCGCAGTTTGTAAGCATGAATTAAAAAATTCCTGACTTTTGTCAGGAATTTTTTTACTGTTAATAATTGATTTATTTTTATATTC